>JAGLSL010000040.1 GCA_023135785.1 bacterium | reverse complement strand
AAACCCAGACAATTACGTTATAAAGACCAAAAGGATGTGAACCAAATTGCGCTAATTTATTTGAAAAATCCCCTATGATACCAGCGCTATTCAAACTTCCTACCAGTATAAATATTCCCGCTAAAAGAAAGAAACTTGCCCAATCGATATCTTTTTTAAAAGATATTTTTTCACGATGAAAAATCAACTGCCAAACGATACCGACCATGCCCCATCCAAGAGCTAAAAAAGCAGGGTAAAATTTGAATTCTCCTGCAAGGAAAAAAGAACCCAAAGCAAAACTTATCATAAATAGCCCCAAAAGATGAAGAGGAAACCAGCTTTTTACTTTTTTTGTTTTTAACGAATCTTTTTTAATTGGAGTGTTTATTTTTCTGAAAAAAAGATATAAAACTATATAACCAAGAATTGCCCCTATTTGAACAGAAAAGAATATGCCTAGTCTACCGTTTAACCAAAAGAAATCGTTGAAATTCATGCCTGTTTCCAAAGCCATGATTATGCTGGGACTATCTCCTACCATAGTGGCGCATCCTTGAAGATTGCTCGAAATCGCCATGCCGATAAACAAAGGCACAGGATTTAATTTGAATTTTCTAGAGAATTCAAAGGCTATAGGCGCCATCAATAAGATTGTAGCCACGTTTTCCATAAACGTGGAAATAAGCCCTGTAAAAACGCATATCAGCAGGTAACACACAGGTAAGGAAAATCCTTTTTTTATTATATGTTCTATCCAAAAAGATGGAATTCCGGAAAAAATAAAAAGGTATGAAAGGATTGTCGTGCCCAGAAATATACCCAGGACATTCCAATTAATGAAAGATGGAATTTGCTGCGGGAAAATAGCTCCGCTTAACAGGAGAATAGAAACAGCGCCATAGACAAAGAACAACCCCCATTCTCTTTTGAACAATATTCCAAGATATGCGGCAAAGAAAAGCGATAGAATTAATACTTTCATAATTTTTGATTATCTTACCTCATATGCCTTATTACATCAATAAATTTATTTGCCTTTTTTAACCGTATTACATAGGGGATAAATTTTCAAAAATACGGAGTGATTTAATAGCAGTTTGACAATATAAGAAGACCAAAACTGTTTTAACAATTATTCCGCCCGCCGCCTTTTTCCTAAAAGAACAATATCCCTAAGGTCTTCTTGATTTTTAGCTTCCAACCATCTCTTTTCAAAATCGTGTTCCTTTATAATCTGTGATATAGCCGCCAAAGAAACGAGATGAAACTGTCTTTCGTCTTTTGTTCCCACAAGAACAAAAACAGTGTGGACATTGGGAGCAATATTCTGCGAAAACATAATCCCTTTACGACATCGTACAAGAAGAACAGCAAAATGCTTTTCGCCTTCAATAACAATATGCGGGATTGCCAACGTAGGCATTATTGCGGTACTACCTTCTTTTTCCCGCCTCATCAGCAAATCAAAAAGAACTGTAGACTCCATTTGAAGTTTATCCGCCATAGTGTCCGCAACAAGTTTGAAAAATTCTTCTAATGACAATGCTTTATCTATATCAAGAATAATGCTGTTTTCAATTATAGCGTCAAATCTATCGCTGATAATATTATCTCTTTCCTGTATAATTTCTTTTAATTCTTGTTCAAGAGAACGACTCGTCAGCTCCTTGGCCGTAATTCTTCCTATCAGATGCAGTAAGGCATACTCTCTGTAACCACGAACCCTTCCATAAAGCCAGTATGTCAAAAAGCCTCCGATAATAAGCAAGAAAGTTATGATAAGAGCTATTTTACCCATTTCGAATATAAGAAACCCTAATGTCAAAATTCCAAAAATCTGAAGCCACGGATATAGAGGAGCTCGAAACCTTGGTCGATAGTTCTGGATCTTACTTTCTCTTAAGATGATAATTGAAAAGCACGCGAGTAAATTAGTAAGAATAAGAGTAATTGAAGCCGCCCCTATAAGAATTTCTAACTTCAGAGAAAAAGACAGAACAATAAAAAAGCCAGTAAGGAATAAAGCATTTTGCGGAGTTTCGAACCTGCGATTAAGATTTCCGAAAATGCCGGGGAATAATCCGTCTCTACTTAAAGGGACAAGAGATCTTGCCGCAGTCATAATTCCGGCATTAGCCGTAGAAAGAAATGCGAAAATAGCCGCAATAGCTAAAGCAATTTTCCCACCTGTTCCCATAAATACTTCTGCTGCATCAGAAATTGGAGTAAGAGATTGGCTAAGCTTTAAAGGATTTAATACTCCCACAGTAATAAAAATCATGAGAAGATAAAAAACAACTACTACAATCAGCGAGAGTATCATCCCTAAAGGAATATTGCGACCTGGATTTCTTATTTCTTCGGCTACACTTGCAATCTTGAGAAGACCTGCGTAAGAGACAAAAACAAAACCTGCAGTTGAAAAAACTCCCCGTAAACCATGAGTAGCAAATGGAGTAAACCGCGCAATTTCTACTGACGGCATTCCTCTAACTATATAAAAAAGCATAAGTATTAATAATCCTATAACCAGCCCTACTTGGGTTTTCGCTGCTTCTTTAATACCGATTATATTGATAATCAAGAAAATAAAACAAAATGATACCGCTATTATATGGATATCTACAGACACTATCATCATTGTAAATACAGACATCCCAATAAGAGCAAAAGCGCTTTTCATAGAAAGAGAAAACCAGCTAAGTAGCCCTGCAACGGTTCCTATGGCAGGTCCCATACTGCGGATGATGGTAAAACAATCTCCTCCGGCTTTAGGCATTGCAGTTGTCATTTCCGCAATACTTAACATTCCAGCTAAAGAAATAAACCCGGCAAGAAGATATGAGATAATTACTGCCGGACCGGCTTGAGCATAAGCAAGCCCAGGGAGAATAAAAAGTCCGGAACTGATCATTGCCCCTGAAGCAATACAAAAAATTTCTAATAAACCAAGTTCTCTTTTCAATTTTTCGGACTATAATAACGCATTAACTATTGCCTCTATAACCTCTTTAAAATAGCCGTTACCTATTTTACGCGTTTATTATACCTCAGTCTGATTTAAAAAAAAGACATCTTATAAAGCTTGTTAATAGGTTAGATAATTACAATTGAGAGAATAGAAAGTATGAATTCGAAATTTCCCCGCCTAATGCCTAAGCGGGGAGGTGTTTTTTAATAGTCTGCAAGCGTTTGGGTCCCACAGATAGGATGTTGATAGGCACGCCAGTCAAATTTTCTATTCTTGAAATATATTCCAAGGCTTTTTGTGGCAGTTTCTCAAATTCTTTTATTTCTGAAGTAGGAGTTTTCCATCCTTCTACTTCTTCATAAACCGGCGTACAATTTTGGAGAATTTCCAACTCTTCGGGGAAATTTTCAATATAAGTATCTTTATATTTGTATTTATTGCAGACGTAAATTTTATCCAAATCGTCCAGTATATCAAGTCTTGTTATAGCCAAAGAATCCAAGCCATTAACTAAAACCGAACGTCTGACAACAACCATATCCAACCATCCACATCTGCGCGGTCTGCCTGTTGAGCGTCCATATTCTCCGATAGGACCGGCATTTCGTAATTTATCCGCCATTTCGCCCTCAAGTTCAGTAGGAAACGGACCTTCCCCTACTCTGGTAGTATATGCTTTCATAACACCTATAACTTTATCAATTTTTGTAGGACCAACACCTGTACCAGTGCATGCGCCACCAGCAGTTGTATTGGAAGAAGTAACAAAAGGATATGTGCCATGGTCCATATCCAGCATTGTTCCTTGAGCGCCCTCAAATAAAACATTCTTTTTTTGGTTTATATGAAAATTTAGCAAAGAAACGGTATCCTTAATGTAATCCTGTAACTTTTTGCCATATTCTAAATATTCTTCCATAAGCTGGTCATAAGATACGCCTTTTTTCCCATATATTTTTTGCAATATTAAATTAATCTCTTTTAAGTTTCTCTTCAATTTCCAAGCCAATTGCGTTTCAGAGAGCAAATCTACCATTCTAATTCCGACTCTACCTGCTTTATCTAAGTAAGTTGGACCAATACCTCTTTTTGTAGTTCCAATTCTTCCTATAGCTTCTTCTTCTCTTAGACGGTCAGTAAGTTTATGATAGGGCATAATGACATTAGCAGATTTGCTAATATGAAGATTATGAGGTCCGACATCCACATTTCTGTCACGCAACATCTGTATTTCTTCCAACAATGCCTTAGGATCAATGACAACGCCATTGCCTATAAAACATTCCTTATTGGGACGAAGGATTCCTGACGGGATTAAATGTAGGATAAACTCTTCTTTGCCTATTATAACGGTATGTCCGGCATTATTACCACCTTGATAGCGGACAATAATATCGATATCTTCAGACAATAAATCTATTATTTTGCCTTTACCTTCGTCACCCCATTGGGTCCCAACTAAAATTATATTGGACATAGTTTTAGATTTTAAAAATTAAATATCAAATATTAAAAATTGGATAGAAATAAATAGAAACAACATCTTGATATAAGTCGAAATAAAATGGAAATATATTGAGATACATTGTCATTATTCTTAGTTTTTTGCCTTGTTTTGTAGTGTGTAATTTTTCAATTCCAAATCCCCAACAACGTATTTCTACTGTATATCCATTGTATTTCCACCGTATTTCCGTCTTGCAATTTAAATTCTCCTGATTTCTTTCACAATTGCGTCAGCAATCTCTTGAGTCCCCACAGCCGAGGCATCGTTTCTATCTTGTTTTAAATCGTATGTAACATTTTCGCCTTTTTTAATGACGCTGGCAACCGCTTTAAATATTTTTTGGGAAGCTTCTTTTTCTCCCAGATAATCAAGCATCAAAGCGCCTGAAAGAATAGTTGAGCAAGGATTTGCTTTGTTTTTCCCCCTATATTTGGGTGCCGAACCGTGAACAGGTTCAAATACAGCTATACCATCGCCTATATTACCCGAAGGTGCAAGCCCAAGGCCTCCTACTAGTCCGGCGCATAAATCAGATAATATATCTCCAAAAAGATTAGTCGTTACTAAAACATCATATTCTTGGGGTCTTTTAACCAGTTGCATAGCCATGTTATCAACGATTCTATCTTCAAATTCTATTTCAGGATAATCTTTTGCAACCTCAGATGCTACTCTAAGGAAAAGCCCTGAAGAACATTTTAAAATATTAGCCTTATGAATAGCAGTAACTTTCTTTCTGCCTTTATCTTTTGCATATTCAAAAGCAAATCTGACAATTCTTTCTGAAGCTTTTCTGGTTATAATATTCGCCGAAATACCTGCGGATTGGTCTTCGTCTATCCAGTAATCCACGCCGCAATAAAGTCCTTCTGTATTTTCTCTTACTATTACCAAATCAATATCTTCATAAGCTCCTGGGACTCCTGCAAAAGAAAGCGCAGGCCTTAAGTTGGCATAGAGTTTCAATATTTGTCTTATTTGGACGTTTACAGAACGAAAACCCTTGCCTACAGGTGTAGTTAAGGGACCCTTGAATCCTACCCTGTTCCTCCTTATGGAATCTAAAGTTTCTTCAGGCAAAGGCGTGCCTGTTTGAACCATAACATCCTCGCCGGCATATTGTTTATCCCATTGAATTTCAACGCCTGTAGATTCAATTACTCTTACTGCAGCTTGAACTATGGACGGACCTATCCCGTCACCTTCAATTAATGTGATTTTATATTGCATAACGCAGGTAATTGTATAGGAAGGTAACTTATCTTGTCAATCTTATTACAAAAAATTCTGTATTTTACGTTTCTATATAAGCCATAGGAGCTATTATTAGAATACCAGTGGTGTTAAAAAATGCGGGGGGAAATGAAGAGTATTATGATTTTCTTTCGTACTTTTCCAGTTTTTTTGAAAGCTCTTTAACCTTCTTATAGAGAGAAGGAAGACGTGCAACCGAAGCCTTAATTCTTCTTTCTTCGTTATGGTCTCTTGCGGGATATCCTGATACAAATTTGCCTGAAGCAACGCTCTTTGTTACTACGGATTTAGCCGCAACTTTGGCTCCATCTCCTATTGATAAATGGTCCACTATACCCACTTGACCCGCCAAAATTACGCCATCTCCTATTTTAACAGAACCGCATATACCGACTTGACCTACGATTATACAGTTTTTTCCAATTTCCACATTGTGAGCTATTTGAACCAAATTATCTATTTTTGTTCCGTCTTTTATCCATGTCTTTCCAAAAGTAGCCCTATCAATAGTTACATTTGCGCCTATTTGGACATTGTTGCCTATGATTACTTTACCAATTTGAGGAATCTTACGATAAGTTCCGTTTTCTCCTATAAAACCAAATCCGTCGGAACCTATCACTGTACCTGAATGAATTACAACATTGTCTGCAAGTTCCACTTTTTCGGCGATTGTAACTTGAGGAAAAATATGACAATTCTCTCCGATTTTACTGTTCTCTCCTATACACGTATGAGGCCGAATTATCGTCCCGTCTCCTATTTCTACTCGGTCGTCTATAACCGCATAAGCTCCAATCGAAACATTTTCTCCTAATTTCACATTTTCTCCCAAAACAGCAGTGGGATGAATTCCCAAGCAGTAGGTTTTATTTTGCACCCATAATTCCATAATCTTACTAAAAGCTGCGTAAGGATTATCTATTCTAATTAAGGGTTTTCCGTTTCCCGGCGTCTTAGAATCTACTATCACGGCAGACGCTCTGGTCTTATGCAAAAATTGAGATAACTTAGAATTTGCGAAAAAGGTTATATCTCCTTCTTTTGCTTCCTCAAGAGGAGCCACACCTTTTATCAGAACCAAAGGATCGCCTATTATTTCTCCGCCTACTATTGCTGTAAGTTCCCTAAGAGTCTTTCTCATTTTTTATACCTTAAATTTTTAGTGGAGACCGGGCAGAGAGAAGAAGGAAAGGGGAAAGAACACTCTGCCCGGAATGCTCGCACATACTATATTAGCATACAAATTGCATGCCAACACTAACATATATGTTGTTAAGCACACCAGGCAAGCTTGTTTTTCTTTTTTTTTCTTCTCAACACCAATATAAAGATTAAGCCTAAATGTAGTATTGCTACCACAACAATAGTAGTGTTTTAACCCCACACCACGCTACAAAAAAGCAGAAGAAAAGATTAGTTTTCTTCTCTATTTGCTACTTCCTTAAATGTTTTCGGATTTATTTTTAGACTTTTTATTTTCCGATATAGATTTTTTCTGTCTATGCCGGAAATATGGGAGGCTTTTGTAATATTGCCTTTTGCTTTTTTTAGAATTTTTAATATAAATTTTTCATCAAATGCCGAAAGAAATTTTCTTTTCGATTCGGAATAGCTTTGTTCGTTTTGATATACAAAAAATTCTTCCGAAGATTTTACGTCTAAAAGAGAGCTTCTTGACTCAAGATTTTTATTTTCCAACATCTTGAAAAGGTCAGTTGTCAAAATATCTTTTTCACAAAGAACCATTGCTCTTTCTATAATATTTTCAAGCTCTCGCACATTGCCAGGCCAAGAATAAGCTGTCAAAATATCTAGCACCTGTTCTTGAATATCTTTGATTTCTTTTTTCAATTCAATGTTATACATCTTAATAAAATGTTCAACAAGATAGGGGATATCCTTCACTCTTTGTCTTAACGCAGGCAGATAAATTGGGAAAACGTTAAGTCGATAATAGAGGTCTTCTCTAAATTCATTTTTTTCTATGGCTTTTTTTAAATCGACATTAGTAGCCGCTATAATCCTAACATCACAAAAAACAGTCTTTGTGCTACCCACCGGTTCAAATTGCTGGTTCTCGATTGCTCTTAAAAGCTTGGATTGAAGATTAATCGGTATAGCCCCAATCTCGTCCAAAAAAAGCGTTCCAGAATTGGCCACTGCAAATTTCCCTTTTTTATCTTCATAAGCACCCGTAAAAGCGCCCTTAACATGTCCAAAAAATTCCGATTCCAATAAGTTTTCAGGTAATGCCGCGCAATTTACCACTATTAAAGGCGCATTTTTTCTGGGCGAATTATAATGAATAGCATTAGCTACAAGTTCCTTGCCCGTTCCGGTTTCTCCTGTAATCAAGACCGTGGATTTTGTCTTTGCCACCCTTGCAATAAGGTCCATAACTTTTTTAAATTCATAGCTTTCCCCTACAACCAACATTCCTGATTTGCGCGATAATTCTTTTTTAAGATATACATTTTCTTCTTCCAATATTTTCATTCTAAAAACTTTACCGATAATCTGCGTCAATTCCTCCAAATCCATGGGTTTTTTAACATAATCATAAGCGCCTCTTTTCATAGCTCTTACCGCAGAATCCACATCCGCAAATGCTGTAATTATAATCACGGGAATTTCGGTATCTTTCCCCCTTATCCAGTCAAGAAGCTCTAATCCATCCATTTGCGGCATTCTTATATCTGTAAGAATAAGCTGATAATTTTCTTTTAATATCTTATCGCACGCTACTTTCCCGTTTTCAGCCCAAGACACCTTATAACCTTCACCCTCAAGTTTTGTCATCCACAATTTAGCTTGTCTTGCCTCGTTTTCTACAATTAAAATTTTCTTTTTCATAGCTTATAAATTTTATACAGGGAGTAATATTTTAAAGCTGGAACCTTTTCCAACTTCAGATTCCAAAGTAATTTTTCCTCCATGATTTTCCACAATTTTCCGAGAAATCGATAGACCCAATCCTGTCCCATGTTTGCGCGTTGTATAAAAAGGTTCAAAAATTTTCTTTTTCAGTTTGGCAGATACCCCGCGACCTGTATCTGAAAAAACAATTTTTATCCACTGCTCTTTTGTATGTCCAAGTGTTTTTTCGAATTCAAGTTGAGTTAAAATTTTCAACCTGCCTCCTTCAGGCATTGCTTCTATTGCATTTAATGTTAAATTTAAGAAAAGCTGCTGCAATTGAGATTGGTCAGTACGAATCAACGGAACAGAGTCTTTATACTCTTTAATAACTTCGATATCATTTTTTACCAAGGTGTCGCTAACAAGCTGAACAGTTCTATTTAATACTTCAATTATGTTAGTCTTTTGTTTTCTTGTTTTTGGCGATTTTGCAAATTGCAGGAAATTATCAACAACTTTATTTATACGTTCGGCTTCTTCTATGATAAAGTTTACGATTTCCTTTCTTTTTATTTCATCTAAAGGGCTGCTTTCCAAAATTTGCGCGGAGTTTTTTATTATGCCCAGCGGATTTTTAACCTCATGCGCAACTTCAGCCGTCAGTTGCCCCAAAGCAGACAACCTATCAAGTTTTCTAAGTTCTTCCTGCATCTTCTGCATTTTTTTAAGTTCTGCTGCCATATTGTTAAATGCCAACGCCAAACTACCGATTTCATCTTTGGAATTAAGAATAATGTGTTGGTTCAAGTCGCCGGATGCAATAGCATTTGCTCCCTTGATGAATTTGCTTATCGGGTTTGTTATTCCACGAGTTATGATATATCCCAAGGCTCCGGCTACTAATATCCATATACCCAAGAAAAAAGGAAGATATTCCTTAAGAACCGTTTGGAAAGCATAAGTTTTTGGAATACCTATAAGCATAAGCCCCAAAATTTTGTCTTCTCCCATAAAGGGTTTACATAAAGCAGCATACGGTTTACCTTTTAATGTTGCTCCCTGGTCATAATATGTTTCGTGTTTCTGGAAAATTTCTTCTTCGGCTTTTGGGGAGAATTTTACATCTCTAATCTCTTTCTCTTCTTCTTCCGATGAAACCATTGCAAAAATTCGCACTGCAACTCCTGTAAGACGAGTTATATTCTGCTCGAATCTCTGACCTAGGGGATATACTGTTCCCAATCCGCCGATAACATTTTCGTTTTCATCCTTTATGGGCGATACTACTCCAGCCATTAAAGTCTTTAATTGCCCCACTCCTACCTCTATAAACAATTTCCCTTCTTTTGCATGAGGACCTTTATAAAGGAAAACATTTTCTGCGATAGGCAAATAGGGTTGTTCCTCCCATGTTTTAATTTCCAAGAAAGCTTTTTTTGTATTTTTAAAGAATTCGGGTTGATTCAAGTAATGTTCATTGCTTTCAAAAGCCATTTCTTGTAATTGGGTGATTTCCTCTTCCGCTAAATTATAAGCGTCATATATGGTGTTTTTAATGTCTTCTTCCACGCGCCTGGACATAATTTGAGTAGTCATAAAAATCGATATAACCATTGGAGCTATACCAACGGCAAGAAAAGAAAGTATAAGTTTTTTTTGTAATCTGGATTTAAAGATTCTCATATTAATATAAGACCAAAGACTGAAGACCGAAGACTAAAGACCTTTTTTTAGTCTATGGTCTTTGGTCTATAGTCTTCTGTCCAAAAGGTGTAGTCATTATACCACAATCTATAAGCTGTGCTATAATTGCCCATTATGGAAATGGGTATATTCAAAAAAATATACGAGATATTCAAAAAAGAAAAAGGGGAAATTTTTCTCGTAGGCGGTTCTGTTAGAGATATGCTTCTGAATAAAGAATTAACAGATTTTGATTTTGCCACTTCTTTCCCACCACAAAAGACAAGAGAAATACTGAATAAGAATAAGATTAAAAACTTTCCCGTGGGGATAGCTTTTGGCACTGTTGGAGCTATCATCGATGGCAAAGAGCTACATATAACAACTTACAGAAAAAAAGAAACATATCGTCCCCGAAATAGAAAACCTGCAGTAGAATTCGGCACAAATTTTGAGGAAGATCTTAAACGAAGGGATTTTACCATTAATACGCTTGCAATCTCTCCCGAGGGAAAAATCATAGATATATATAACGGAGCCAAAGATCTTTCGGAAAAAATAATACGTACGCCTTCTCATCCGGATGAATCTTTTCAGGATGACCCTTTAAGAATTTTAAGAGCGTTTCGTTTTCAATCCCAACTAGGGTTCAAAATAGAAAACGCGACCTATAAATCAATCGAAAAAAATGCGTTTAGAATAATGTATATTTCCGAAGAGAGAATTCGAGCAGAAATGAATAAACTCTTACTCGGAGAGTTTGTCATAAAAGCATTAACAGATATGATGAACGCAAAGATTTTGAATTTTTTCATACCGGAATTGTATCCGTTAAAAAACCTACATCAAGAAAGCGACCATCACCATAAAGATGTATGGCTACATACTTTAAAAGTAGTTGAAAATACGCCCAAAGACGAAACTTTGAGATGGGCAACATTATTACACGATATTGCAAAACCGTATGTAAAAGCAGTAGAAAAAAACGAGATTCATTTTTACAGACACGAGGAACTAGGCTCAAAGATGGCTTACTCTATCCTCTCACGTCTGAAGTTTCCAAAGGAACTTAAAGAAGATATATCGTTTTTAATAGCAAAACATATGCGTGCCAACCTTTATACACGGAAATGGACAGATTCCGCCGTGCGAAGATTTATAAAAGATATGGGACATCGACTTGATAAAGTTCTTATGTTATCTCGTTGCGATATAACTTCGTACAGAAAAGAAAAGGTAAGAGAAAAAATCAAGATACTTGATGAGTTGGGAGAAAGAATTAAAGATTTAAAATCCATAAAAGAATTAAAATGTCCCATTTCCGGAGACGACATTATGAAACAGTTCAATCTTTCTGCAGGGCCAATGATAGGAAAAATTAAGGACTTCGTAATGAACGAGATAATAGAAGGACGCCTGCCTCAAGACGCAGACAAAGAGATTTATTTCCAGTCTGCTTCCAAATTTCTTGAAAATACAAAAAAGTAAGCCCCGTAATAATAACAAACATTATTACGGGGCAGAAAACTTCAAAATCTTATTAAATTAAAAACAATTAGTCGTCTGTTTCTTCGCCGACTATTTTCTTTATTTCTTCCAATTCCATCACATGATTTCCTTCGTGAATCAATGTGGGAGTAGTCAAAACATTGTTATATGCGGCTTCTGTCAGTCCATCCAAAGTATCCACAAAAAATACAGGAATTTTTTGAAGATGTTCTCCGAGTTCACTTTTTAATTCTTCACATTTTGGACAACCATCGTTTCGTAAAAATAATTTGATATCCATTTGTTTCTCCTTTGTATGTTTACCCCGTTGGAATAATGCCTCGTCCCATAGCAAATTGCAACGACTCCCGACAATCCTGCCCGCAAGCAAAAAGACGGAATTTCCTTCGGGGTTTATTAGTTTTGTTCCAACCCTCCGATTCCCGTTGTAAAACTGTACCCGGAGACCTGCCCTCTCCGACGTAACATCGGAGCAAGCAGACGGAATTCTTATCCTATCCTGTAATTGCCTTTTTTCCTATCTTTTAGTTCTCCTATCTTAGATTTATTCCAATTATTTACGCGAGAAAAATAGCCGACGATACGAGTGACTCCATATACATCCGAACTTTCGCAATAACTGCAGGAATCTTTCAATCCCCTTGTCGAACGATGACAATTATTACACATGGTAAATTCGGGAGAAATAGCAATCTGGGCAGCTTGAGTATTATGGAACGTTTTGTCTATAAGATTCATAACACTTTCTTTTGACGGTTTTTGTTCGCCTACGAAAGCATGAAGTATAGCCCCAGACTCAATCAAGGGATGAAAACGACTTTGTTTTTCTATTCTTTCCACAAGTGAAATCGGAGCGTCAGCTCTGAAATGAATAGCATTTGTATAATAGTATTCCTCTTTCTCTATATCCCCCTTTATTACTTCTTTTGAAACAGGAAATTCTCGCAAATCAATTCTTGCAAGTCGCCTTGCCGCCGATTCCGCCGGAGATTCTTCCAAAGCAACCTTTAGGTTATGTTCCTTTCCCATCTCTTTGGCTTTTAAATTCATCCACGCGATAATTTTAAGACCTACTTTATACACTTCGTCATCTTCGTGAAGTTCTTTTCCCGTCAAGTGCTGAACGCATTCGTTAAGCCCAATTAGTCCGATAATATAAGTTGATTTTTCCAAATCTACATAAGGCCTATTATCTTTCACAGTCTTGCCTATCTGCCATAAAGGCATAGATGACTCAGACATCAATTCTGAAATAAATTTCTTCTTCTGAATATGAGCTTTCATTGCCAGCTTTATTGCCTTTTCTATTTCTTCCAACAGCCCTTCAAAATTGCCTTTTCCGGCGCGATAAGAAGCCTGCGGAAGATTAATCGTGACATTCTGGAACCCGCAAAATCTCATACTCTCGGGATGTTTTATCACATATTGGTCTTCCACTACGGTTCTTAAACGACAACATTGGGAAAGAGTTACTTCGTCTCTGTCAAAAACAAAATAAGGCGAGCCGTTTTCGGACGCAACCTGACAAGCATATTCAAAAAGTTCATTTTGCGCCGGGTCACTGAAAGTGTCTTTATTTATATGTAAATCCATCTTAGGAAAAGCAAACACGTGTCCATAGCAATCCCCTTCTCTCCACACATCCATCAACGCTTTGCAAAATCTTTGTGTTTCTTTTTCGTAGTCTTTGTATGTTTTCCCTGTATATTTGCCTCCCGGACCAATAGCAGGAACATCTGCAAGATAACTCGGGACACCGGTATGAAGATTAAAATCTAAAAATAATGTCTGTCCACCTCTTGAAAAAGCATTCTGTGAGCATGAAAATATTAAATACTGCGCCTCTTGTTTGAGCTGTTTATCGCTCATGCCTACAAGATAAGGAGCATAAAGAATATTTATGTATCCAACCCCCAAAGCGCCTGCATAATAAGCCTGCATGGAAGCAAGAAAAGTGTTCAAATGTCCGGTCAATGTGCGTGCATGAGAAGCAGGGAAAGAAGAAGTGTCAAGATTATTTAATTCAAGACCGTATTTTTTTATGTATTCAATGGAATGAGAAGAGCAGTAAACTCTAATAGGATAACCTAAATCATGAATATGGATAATGCCTTTTAAATGAGCTTGGGAAACTTCAGTAGAAAAAAGTTTTTCCAAGGAATATTGCTTTAAAGTATTTTCTGCAATTTCCAAATTTACCGCTTCGGGATTATTAGCGGCAATATTAGAATTTTCATTGGATTTAGAAAAAACTATGTTTTCAAGATTGAACATTGACATCCCCAACAGTTTTTCCCGTTTGAGATGCTTGCTGTATCCTCTTACTAAAAGTTCATTGTCAACCATTTCTCTTATTAGAATAGTCGAAATATTTTTAAGTTCGCTGCGCATAATTTTCTCTTCAACACTTGAAGCAATTGAGCTTGCAATGGAAGGGGAAATATCGCATTCCTTTATTAGTGCATCACTGATTTTTTTCTTATCCCATGGAAGAATATCAGCCATTTGACTGGTTGATACCATCAAAGCAAAATCCGTGGACGAAATATTAGCAGATTTTGTCCGCTTACTAACTTTCATAGTATTCCTTACTCTTTTTCGCCAATCTCTATAAAGTATGAATGTTTTTGCTGTTTTAGCATGTCCTGTCTCAATAAGGGCTTTTTCGACTGCATCTTGAATCTCTTCTATCTCAGGAACATCTACGCCTTTTTTACCAATATAGAACTCTACTACTTCTGCCAACTGGTCGGCTAAAAACCTGTCTTCACCACCAACAGATTCAGCAGCCCTAAATATTGCATCTGCAATCTTGGATTTGTCGAAAGAAACAATCCTCCCATCTCTTTTTCTCACTTTTTCTATTGTGGACTGCTTAGTTTGTTGTTTATCCATCAATTTCTCCATACTTATTTCCCCCCTCTTTTGGTGTGAGAAAATTGTTTAACCTCTTTTAAAAAATCATCTACGTCGGTGAACTGTCTATAAACGGACGCAAATCTTACATAAGCGATATCATCCATTTTCCTCAAACTGCGCATCACCATTTCTCCTATTTTTCCCGACGAGACTTCATCGTAAAACTTTTCCTTCACCTCCTTTTCTATTTCGTCAACCAAATTTTCGATATCCGCAATGCTAACCGGCCTTTTTTCGCACGACCTAATTAGTCCGCTCAATAATTTTTCTCTTTTGAATGGTTCTCTTCTTCCGTCTTTTTTAATAACCATAAAAGGGACACTTTCGATTCTCTCATAGGTTGTAAAACGCCTACTGCATTTAAGACATTTCCTCCTGCGTCTTATAGACAAAGAATTACCAGCAAGACGGGAATCAATCACTTTATTTGCCACATCACTACAATAAGGACACTTCATAATTAAATTAAAACACACATTTGAAATACAATAGAAATAAATAGAAATATGTTGAAATAAATTGTCCATCGACTATGTATTTCCATATATATCCATTGTATATCCACCGTATTTCTACCGTTATTAATCGGCAATTTGCACGTCTGTTCCATAAGGCAAGGGGAAACTTTAATGTTCTCACGAACAGTATATGTTGTATTCACAAGGACATTATAGCCCAATAGGTAGTGTTGTCAATAGCTTCTTGAAGTTTTTGTGGAGAAAAATTTCAGGGGTTATTTTAATTTGATATTCGCTTTGCTTATGCGCCTTTAATCTGTGTAATCTCGTGGTTTATAATCTCTGTAATCAATAAAATTCTAAGACAATTTCTTTATTCGCTGATACTGGTCTTTGAGGTAAAAATCGGGGTCTTTCTTCATTTCTTTTATCCACTTGCTAACTTTATACAACTTAATACCTTTTTCTTCTTTAACATAGACTTCAACTATTCCAGCGTTAATTATAGCCTTTTTGCATCTCCAGCATGGAGGCACAGGATATATCTTGCTGGTTACAATATCTTCTCCAAACAAATAAAGTTTTGCCCCAACTACAGATATTCCGTTTCGAGCGGCATTTATAATAGAGTTTTCTTCCGCGTGGATGCTTCTGCAGAGTTCATAGAGAAGTCCGGAAGGAATGTTTAACTTATCTCTCAAACAATAACCTATATCTATACAGTTTGGGGTATTCCTGGGAGATCCAACATACCCGTTGCTCAGCGCAACATTATCCTTTACAATTACTGCGCCGAATCTTCTCCTAATACAAGTGCCTCTCCTTGAAACCGCTTTTGCAATATTCAAAAAATATTCGTCCCAATCAGGTCTTTTTATCATAAAATAAATTCCTAATTACTAATATCCAATTCCTAATGAAATGTCCAATGTCCCCAAATATTTTCTCATATTCTATCATTTTGAAATTTATAAGTTAGATATTCAATAGAAATTAGAAATTGGGTATTGGAAATTCTTTCTTTGCTCCTTTTTCAAGGGTATTCCGCTTCAATTTTTATAGCTATTCCGCCTCTTGCGACAAATTCTCCTACAACCTTTGCTTTTCTCGGTTTAGCTGCCTTAACTACTTTTTCCAATATTCTATTAACAATATCTTCCGCAAAACTGCCACAGTTACGAAACGAAAACATAAAAAACTTTAAAGATTTTGATTCTATACACTTTTTATCGGGAACATACTGGATGGTTATTTTACCAAAATCCGGCTGGCTTGTTACAGGGCATATAGATGTGAACTCCGGACAAACAAACTCTATCCAATAATCCCTTTTGGGATAAGCATTATCAAATACTTCAAGCTGTGCCTCTTCGGGAGAAAGGGGAAATTTAATCTTCTTCTCACCAAGCAGTTTCAGCCCTTTTATTCTGTCTTTATTCATCAGTTTTATCTTAACATTTTCCATTTTTTACTACAAGAAAATCACCAATCATTTAACCTTATACACCTGCCAATTCTCATCAAGCCATATACCTATTACCTGAACACCCAAATCCCACGGTTGAACTGTTTCTATGGCAGATAATATTTGTTTTAATTGCGTATTTTTTCCCACAGGATTGCCAACACAATCATAATGCCCTATTATCGCAATAATTTTTGAATTGTGTTTATTTATTGAAACTGTAATTTTCCTTCTAATTGACTCTATTGTAATGGTGTCTATATTCTCTGCTAATAGCTTGTTTACTCCAGGCTCTGTAATCATATCCACATAATCTACTCCATATTCCTTTTTCATCCATTCAATTACAGGTATCTGAGTTCTTCCATCTACGCAGTTGATTGCAGTTGCGAATTTCATATCATTCATCTTTATTTATTTCTCAATTTCACTTAATGATTTGCGGATAAAAGAAGTTGCTGAAGGCAATTTGGGCAAAGCCTTTTATCCGCTGTTAGGCACAGTCAAGTCAATTTTCTTTTTAGATGCCAAGAATCTGTCTTTTCTTAGCATTAAATTCTCCCTCGGTAATAATCCCTTTTTCCCTCAATCCTGCTAATTTTTCCAACTCATCAAGGTTAGATGGTTTAGTCTCACTCTTTTCCGCCAAAGCTATTTTCTTCTCAATGGCTTCTTTCACTTTTCCGAAAGAGGATTGTTGACCTGTATTAAACATAATTGTATTTTCGTCTTGTTTCCCATTTAATTCACCCCACCCCTATTATCTTATGCAATTGCAGATGAATTCGCGCGTTTAGCCCGTCTTTGAGAATCCATTTGCTTAATACTTTTGGGGAAAGCTTGTTAAAGACGGGCGAAAGTAAAATATTTTTATCTGAAAGATTATACTTTTTAATTACCTTTTTAGCCCAGATATAATCTTTTAAATCTGAAAGTACGAATTTTATTTCATCTTGAACTTTTAATTTTTTCATATTTTCCCAGTTCATTTTGTTGTGCATTTTACTTGAAGGACATTTTATATCCATTATGACTATTGCTTTTGCTGGCAATTTGCCAATATCTACACTTCCGTTTGTCTCTACAAGAACCTGATATTTTTTCTTGATTAGTTCGCGGATTAATTTGTAAATTCTTTCCTGCAAAAGCGGTTCACCACCTGTTATTTCCACATGTTTAGTGGGATATTTTGATATAACAGACAAGATTTTTTCAACGGTATTTTCTTTCCCACCTTTTTGGGCA
This sequence comes from bacterium, assembly GCA_023135785.1. NCBI lineage: Bacteria > bacterium. Next base: position 15,250 of record JAGLSL010000040.1, on the reverse strand, counting down.
TAAACAGTATCGCAGTAAGAACACCTTAAATTACACCCCGCGACTCTTATAAACGCGCAAGGTAATCCTTGATATGTGGATTCACCAAGTATTGAATAGAAGATTTCTGAAATGTTTATGTTGGATTGCATGAATATAAACAAAAATTATACGGAAATAGATTGAAATAAATAGAAATAAATTGAAATACATTGTTTTTTTACTACATATATCTACCGTATTTCTATGCATATCCACTGTATTTCTATTATTTTGAAAGATTTATCTTTCAAAATAACTTACTCCGCTATGTTCGCTTTCTTTAACCATAACTTTGGAAAGTTTTATTCCGGAACTATTTATTTTACTTTTCAATTCGTGATATATAAAATATGCAATATTTTCTGCGGAAGGGTTTTTATCCTTGAAAAAAGGAACCAAAAAGAAGTTACTTAAATCCTTATGGTCAAGTTTCCCCACAACCTCGGCGAGCTTTCTCTTTACTTCAAGAAAGTCTATCCCTAACCCCATTTTGTTTAGCTTTTTGCAAGTAATAAATACTTCTACCATCCAGTTATGCCCATGCATATTTTCACATTTCCCGTCATAACCCCGCAAACGATGAGCAGCCGAAAAACTCGTTTTTATCCAGATTTCATGCATTTTTTTTCTCCCACGAGATATTATACATCCATTCAATGTTATTTCATAGAAGAGAATCTAACCCGAGTATCTTGCTAATTTCTTCAAAACTATACAAACGGCCTTTATTCATCCCAGGACACTTTTCCGCCGCTTTTTCCCAAGCGTTCTTTGAATTAAGACTGCTAAACCAAAATGGCCATTTGCGACATTGACTGGGACGAACATTGTAAATTAGGCAGTTTTTGCAACCGTTTTGATTGCGCAGAAACACACAGTCTTTATTATCATGCCGTTCAATAAGACTTATCTTAGCTTCTATTTGCCGACAATATGTTTGCAACATTTGTTCCCTGGAAATTTTAAGCATATCAGCTATAAGGTCAACTTCTTCCTGCATTAACCAAACATAACCCTCTTCCGGCCCGCAACAACAATTTCCGCATTGTTGACACTGAAAATGCAATCCGTCAACATACCAAGGTGTTTCTATGTGAAAGCTCATAAATAAATTTCGGATTAGTTTTGTAAAATTTACTTAAAGAAGATTAAAAGTTTTACTCTTTATCAGTCTTAATTTTATCTGTCTTTTCAATAGGTAATAACTGAATAGTGGGAATTTTTTTATTGATAAGTCTTTCTATTCCAACAACAACAATAGCACAAGCTGTTCCTAGAATAGCCCCGGCAACAATATCCGAAGGATAATGGACACCGACATATACCCGAGAAAAACTTACCATGAAAGCTATGAATAAGTTCAATAACAAGAATTTTCTATAATAAAACGAAATTAGCAACATAGTTGCGAATATATTACTTGCATGAGTTGAAGGGAAAGAATATCTGGGGGAAGATTCCACAAGCGGTGATATATGTGAAAAAAACATATAAGGCCTTGCCCGAGAAAATATAGGCTTTATCACCTCCGAATTTATCTGGTTGGCAAGGATAAAAACTATTAGAACAAGTCCTGCAACTATTCTCCCTTTTTTACCTCCCCAAATAGCCAAAGCCAATAGAAATAACACTATTGGAATTTTCCAATAATCGAAATCTGTAATTATAGGCATCCAAAAATCAAAGAACCCCGTGTGCATAGATTCCTGGATAAAAATAAAGATTTTTTTATCTAACGCTATCAATGTATTAATCATTTATGCCTCTCTCACCCCATTAGAGCCCCGCCCGCCAAATCAAAGTCGTATAGCAAATAATATTTTTTCACTACCCCTAAAAAATAACCAAACATATTCTCTTTATCTCTAACGGGGTAAATTATACTTTTTGCGCGCTTTATGTTCAAATAATTGGATTTATTAATTTTTAAAAATATAGTAGTATATAGTCGAAAGGAATGAAAAATATGAAAAAATACCATACTGCTGATAAAAGTTCCAAGATGTCAAAATCGTTTCAAGGTCCTGATAGAAGAAAATATCCAAGGTTTGATTTCCCGTTTTTTATTCGCTATAAAAAAGGTGAAGAAATCTCAAAAGCAGATACCAATCAAGGAAGTATTTTATTTATAGAAAAAGGCCAAGAACTATCAATAGCGCGTGACATATCAATCGGCGGAATATGTTTTGCAACAAAAGAGCCCTTTGAGAACCGCACCAAATTGATGATAAAGATTTTTACCCCGATAAAAAGCGAACCTTTTACTGCTTTGGCAGAAGTTGTCTGGCAGAAAAAAAAGGTTTTAGCTCCGATATATCTTACTGGAGTTTCTTTCCTGAAACTGGATGACGATAAAGAGTTCACGCATCTATTGAATATGCTTACTGAACTGGAATTAAAAGAAATGATAGAGAAATAATTTGTAATCGGTTACTTTACAATCATCCCCGCGTATCCCATTCCCACCTCGGAGGTGGGAATGAGTCGCTACCCCGGTTACTTTACCGTCATCCCAGCATATCCAACTACTTCGGCATAATCCCTGGTAACATCTCCTGAAGTTTGATATTTTACAAGTTCGGCAGTTTTAGCGCCTAATTTTTTACATGCAATCAACATAACAGTTGTGGGAATATAGCCACACATTGATATATTAAATTCTTCTATCCTTTTTAATAAAAGTTTCTCGTCCAACTCCAAAATCGCATCAATTGCTTGCCTGTCTTTCTCATTAACTACATCATGAGATTCATAATGCGTCATATCCGAAGAAGCTATTATTAATATTTTCTCTCCTGCATCTTTTATAGCATTACTTATTGCCAAGGCAATGTCTTCATAAGAAGAATAGTCGCCGGAAGAAAGACATATGGGAATAAAAGAAATTTTAGGATTAAAATATTGCAAAAACGGAAGTTGAACTTCTATTGAATGTTCAAATGTATGAGCAGAAGCATCTTCTTCAAGTTCTTTGGAATTGGCAAGTATTTTTTCCCCGAGTGTTGAAGCAATTTTTATTTCACCTAACGGTGTTGTCCAACTTCCTTCGGTAACTATTGAAAAAGGCGCGCCTCTACCCGTATGATTTGGACACAAGATAATTACCTTGTCCGGAATTTGGATTCTGGAATATACGGCACCTGCAACAGAACCAGAAAACATATATCCTGCATGAGGAGAAATTACACCTAAAACATCTTGTTTCTTTGCTTCTTTTTGAATAAATCCTTCAATCTGCTTTTTTAACTCTTCGGGATTTGCAGGATAAAACTGACCTGCAACAACAGGTTTTCTAATCATGACTTCACCTTTTGTATCCGATTTTTCTTAACAATTCCTTTCTGGATTTAATTCCTGCTTCACCCTCAATACCATTAGGAGAAGAACCGTCTATTACCCCCATAACTCCCCTACCCTGCTGGGTCTGGGCTAAGATTACTTCCACAGAATTGGCAGTTGCGCAATATATCGAACATACTTCGGAAATATTTTTTAATGAATTTAATATATTTATCGGAAATCCTTCCTTCATAACTATTATAAAACAATGACCTGCGCCAATTTTTAAAGCATTTTTGGAAGCTATCTCTTTCAACTGTTCATCATTACCTTCAACTCTAATAAGACACTCGCCTGATGCTTCGCAAAACGCAACCCCAAATTTTATAGACGGGTTTATATTCACAATCGCCTCATAAATATCCTCAACCGATTTTATAAAATGCGCCTGCCCCAGAATTATATTTGCACCTTCGGGTATCCCTTCAATTTTCACAACTTTAAGTTCCATAAATTCCCTCCATTTATATATGTAATTTTATCATTACACAAAGAATTTTAACAACACCTACTATAGTGTATAATTCATGCTTAAATCAATAGAAGTTCAGATGATAAAAAATGAATTTGCTTTAATCAATAGAATTAGACAGGCAATAAGGGAACCCGCCCATAAGATAGCGGGCAGGAAACAAGATAAGGTAATAGTAGGTCCCGGCGACGATACAGCCGTTTTAAAAGTGTCCGGGAATAAATATCTCTTGTTTACCTGCGATTGTTTAGTTGAAAACGTTCATTTTTCATTAGATTATGCCAAACCGCAAGACTTGGGCTGGAAAGCATTGGCTATAAATATAAGTGATATTGCGGCGATGGGAGGAACACCTAAATATGCAACTATATCACTTGTATTAAATAAAAAAATCAACGAAAAATGGGTAGATGAACTATATAAGGGCTTTAAAGAATTCATAAAAGAATATCCTTTATCATTAGTAGGGGGAAATATTGCACGAGGCGTTTCTTCAACAGTTGTTGATATAGCAATAATTGGAGAAGTAAAGAAGGACAAGTTTGTAAAACGTTCTGGCGCCCAAATCGGGGATTTAATCATCGTTACCGGCACTTTGGGTGATTCTAAAGCAGGAATGGAAATTCTAAAAAAATCCGGAAAAAATCCAGTACTTTACAAAAGACATTTAAGACCTATTCCCCGGATCAACGAGATAAGAAAAATTATATCCAAAGTAAAACTAAATTCAATGATAGATATATCAGACGGCTTTACTCAAGACTTATTTCATATTCTTGAGGAAAGTAAAGTATCGGCATCTATAGATATATCAAAAATACCTGTTTCTTCCGCTCTAAAAGATTTCGCCAAAGATAAGGTCTTAGATTTTGCTTTATACGGAGGAGAAGATTATGAACTTTTGTTCACTTTATCTAAAAAAGAAGCAAAAAGATTGCCTTCCAGAGTAAATGGGACTATTTTGACCATAGTCGGGGAAATTATAACCTGCCCGCCAAATCCTGATAGGCAAGAGGGTAAACCGAAAATTTTTTCAAACAATCAGGAAATAATTCCGAAAGGATATAACCATTTTGGAAAATCCTAACAGATTAATGCAAAAATCAAAGTGCAAAAAGTAAAACGATAAATCAAAACTCAAAAATTTCAAGATTTCAAGAATTATAAAAAATTTTAAACTTTAACTTTAATATGTAATTTCCCTCTGCAATTTTTAAAATTGCGAGGACTTGGTCTCCCTAGAAAGGGACTAAATCCCTGGAATGCTCTGCATTCCTAGTGGCCTGAAATTCTCTGAATTTCTAGGGGTGATATTTGATATTTAATTTTTACATTAAGAAAATAAAAATATATGCAAATTAGCTTAATATCACATTCCTCGTCACAAACCAGAAATATCGGCGAAAAGATAGGCAAGGTTTTAAATAAAGGTGATATTTTGGGTTTAACAGGCAATTTGGGTGCCGGTAAAACCACTATGATACAAGGCATTGCTCGCGGTTTAGGAGTAGACAGTAAACAGTATGTTAGAAGCCCTTCTTTTGTCTTAGCGCACCAATACGAAGGGAAATTTCCGGTTTACCACATGGATTTATATCGTTTAAATACAAAAGAAATAGCCGACTTAGGTTATGAAGAGTATCTTTTCGGCGAAGGCGTATGTATAATAGAATGGATTGAAAAAATGCACAAGATTCCCGCAAGAGAATGGCTGCATATAAACCTTGATTTTTTACCTGCAGAAAACGCAAGAAAAATAACCATTGAGGCAAAAGGTAAATACGGGAAATTACTGAAATCTTTTGCAGATAACATGTAAAATAAGAGACAAGTTTTTTATGATACCTCTAATTTCTTCGGATTTGAAAAATTATATAGAAAAAAAGCGGAAAAAGGTAAACGTTGCGCTTAAAAAATTGTTACCTGCCAAAAATAAAGATGCCCTCTCAAAAGCCGTATACTACAGCGTATTATCCGGCGGAAAAAGATTCAGGCCGATTTTATGCATGGCAACACATGAAATGTTTCTGCCTGAAAATAACAATATATTGACCATTGCTTCCTCTATCGAATTGTTTCACGCTTTTACGCTTGTCCATGACGACTTGCCCTGTATGGACAACGACGATTACAGACGAGGCAAACTCACATTGCATAAAATTGTAGGGGAACCAATAGCTCTGCTAGCGGGAGATGCTTTGTTTAATTTAGGTTATGAGGTTATCATAAATTCAAAACTTCCCGACAAGACAAAAGTAAATGTTATTAAAGAAATTTCTTATTTTTTAGGGATAAAAGGGGTTGTCGGAGGACAAGCAAAAGATATAGCTAAAAGTGAAAAATTAAACATAGCGCAACTAAAAAATATATATATAGGTAAAACCGCCTCTTTAATAGAAGCTTCCGTTAAAATAGGAGGCATAGTCGCCAAGTCAAATAAAAGAGAACTTATGGCTTTATCCTGTTACGGGAGAAATCTCGGACTTGGCTTTCAAATTATGGATGATGTAATAGAGGCAAAAGAAGCAAAAAGCAAAGAGGAAAACTATGTAACCCTGCTTGGGCTTAAAGATGCAGAGAAAGAAGCAAAAAAGGCAATAAAAAAATCTAAAAATGCCCTAAAGATTTTCGGGGGAAATGCTAAAATACTAAATCATATAGCTGATTGGTGTTTAGAAAGAAAAAACTAAAATGAAGAAAATATATGTAGGAATCATAGGATTCGGGAATATCGGAAACGGCACAGTCAAACTTTTAAAAAAGAATTTTACCCTGATTAAGAAAAGAATAGGGATGGAAATTCATATAAAAAAAATCGCAGATATAGATGTCAAAAAAAATAGAGGCACAAAAATAGACAGAAAGACATTCACCAAAAATGCAGAAGAAGTTATCAACGACCCTAAAATACAAATAGTTTTGGAACTTATGGGGGGAATACATCCCGCCAAAGAATATATTATCCAATCTCTTAAAAAAGGCAAAGCTGTAGTCACTGCAAACAAAGCGCTTCTTGCCGAAGAAGGCAGGGAAATTCTAAAAACCGCTTTAGACAACAAGCAGGATATATATTTTGGAGCAAGCGTTTGCGGAGGGATACCGATAATAAAAATAATAAGGGAAGGAATGCTTGCTAATCGCATAAACTACATGGCTGGAATAATTAACGGAACTGCCAATTATATTTTAAGCAGAATGGAAGAGGGATTCACTTTTAAACAAGCGCTTATAGACGCACAAAAAAAAGGTGTCGCAGAAAAGAACCCATCATTAGATATTGAGGGAACAGATGCGGCTCACAAACTCGCCATCTTGGGAAGCCTAATTTTCAACATACCTTTGACTTTAAGCAACATATATACAGAAGGTATTTCCTTGCTTACTCCTATGGATTTAAAATTCGCCAAAGAGTTTGGTTATGTCATAAAATTACTAGCAATAGCGAAAGAAAATAATGGCAACTTTCAATTCAGAGTGCACCCAGCTTTAATAGATACAAAACATCCACTAGCTACTGTAAAAGACGAATATAACGCAGTATATATTGAAGGTAATGCAACCGGAGAAATGCTCTTTTACGGAAAAGGAGCAGGACAAATGCCTACTGCATCCGCCATTTTGAGCGATGTTATTGATATAGCAAGAAATTTTAAATCTAAAACTTGCATGAGGATTCCTCCCATTGCATCCTATGAAAAATCATATAAGGTTATTCCCCTGCAACAACTAAAAAGTTCTTATTATTTGCGAATGATGGCGATTGATAAACCAGGCGTTCTTGCCAAGATAGCTAATATTCTCGCAGAGTATAAGATAAGCATTGCTTCTGTATTCCAAAAAGAAAGAAATAAAGCTGAAGCGGTTCCAATAGTAATGATGACTCACGAGGCAACAGAAAAAAACATAAGCACGGCAATCAAAAAAATAGACAAATTACCTGCCGTCAAAGGAAATACTGTTAGAATAAGAGTGGAAAAATGATACACAGAAGACAGAGAACAGACGACAGAAGAAGTATATCCCCCCTAGTTTTCCTTTTGAAAACTAACAGGGGGGACGCCCAAAGAGTTGAATTTATTTTATTAACAGCTTTGGGCGCAGAGGACAGAAAAAAAAAGATAGAAATAAAATATTGAAATGCAATTAAAATATATTGCTTCGCTACAATGTATTTCTATCATATTTCTACGTATATCTATTATATTTTTTTCATTATGTGTTTTTCTGTATTCTGACATCTGATTTCTGACCGAACGGAGTGAGGAAATATGGATATTCTAATAAACTTAAATCATAATCTTTTTCTTTTTCTCAACCAATATAATTTTCCTTTGACTGATAAATTAATGCTTCTTCTAACACATACGGGAAACGGATTGGTTTTGACAACTTTTATTCTTATTGCTTTAGCTATTTTTGACAGAAAAAAAATGTTGCGGGTATTTTTATCTGTTCTATTAGCCGGGATAGGCGGGGGAATTGTTGTCCATCTTTTGAAACTGGGTATAGATGCTTCAAGACCACTAGCCATTTTTCCAGATGCGCACTTTTTAGGAGAACCACTGAAGATGGGCTCTTTTCCTTCGGGACATACACAACTTTGTTTCTCAACTGCAGTAATCCTTGCCAAAGAATACAAAAAAAATTGGAAATTATTTTATCTGTGGGCATTTATAGTCGGATACTCAAGAATATATGTAGGAGCACATTTCCCAATGGATATAATAGCAGGTGGAATAATCGGTTATCTATCGGGTAAATTTATCGTCTGGTATAATTGGTTATTAAATAAAGAATTTTGCGAACCTTTGAATACGAAAAGAGAAGAAAATGTGGCAGGGAATAATTAATAAATATAAAGAGTTTCTTCCGGTCGGAAAAGATACACCCATAATAACACTCAACGAGGGCAATACTCCACTTATATTTGCTAAAACATTATCAAAAATAATCGGAGCTAAAGTATATTTAAAATATGAGGGTGCAAACCCTACAGGTTCTTTTAAAGATAGAGGTATGACACTGGCTATCTCAAAAGCAATAGAAGAAGGGTCTACTTCTGTAATGTGCGCATCTACAGGCAACACTTCAGCTTCAGCTGCGGCTTATGCCGCAAGGGCGGGAATAAAATGTACGGTTTTAATACCTGATGGAATGATTGCACTTGGCAAACTTTCTCAAGCACTTATGCACGGCGCAAAGGTCATCGCTATCAAAGGAAATTTTGATGATGCATTGGAATTGGTTGTAAAAATCACTTCATCGCATCCTGTAACATTAGTAAATTCCCTAAATCCATATCGTTTGCAGGGACAGAAAACAGGCGCTTTTGAAATATGCGACCAACTCAAGAAAGCACCGGATTTTCATTTTATACCTGTGGGAAACGCCGGCAATATAACCGCTTATTGGATGGGATATAAAGAATATAAAGATAGAGGAAAGATAGACTCTCTACCCCAAATGATAGGATGGCAGGCAGAAGGCTCCGCTCCGATTGTAAATAAAATGGTAATAAAAAAACCTGAAACAATTGCAACGGCAATCAGGATAGGAAACCCTGCAAGATGGAAAGAAGCAGAAGATGCTGCCTCATCTTCCGACGGCTTTATAAATGCAGTGTCTGATAAAGAAATTTTAAACGCATATCATCTTCTTGCAGACCAAGAAGGCATATTTGCGGAACCGGCCTCTTGCGCTTCGGTTGCAGGTCTTATAAAAGCAAAAGAAAAAAACCTTCTGCAACTAAAAGACTCTCTTATCGTATGTATACTAACAGGATGCGGACTTAAAGACCCTGACAGAGCGGTTCAAGAATCGCCCAAACCAACTGTCTTGTCAAAAGATGACATAGGGAAAATGCTGGACATAATAGGTGTTAAATGAAAAAACGTTTTTATTTCATAACAACAATAATAGTTCTACTGACAATTATAACGCTTGCAGTTGTCCAGATTTCACTATCCTCTAAAATAAAGCAGACAATAAAGAATTGGGCAGGGGAATACGGCATAGAAATTTCAGATTTCAAGTGCAATGTAAATCTTTTGGCAGGAAATATCAATTTTAAAAATTTAACTCTCAAACAGAAAGATAATGTTTTCAAGATTAAAAGAGGGTATATTACTTTTAAAATTTCGGATTTCCTATCTGATAGAAGCATCAAAGGAATACATATAATCAAAGCAGAGCTAACGCTCGAAAATTTTATTCCGTTTTCCTTTCCGGCTATGGCAAAAAACTCTTTCTCTATAGATGAAATAGAAATAAAAAATTTAATTTTAAAAATCGGTCGTTCTAACGGTGAAAATGTTTCAAACGTCAATGTGTCCTGCTCATTAAAAAATATGGGGGCAAACAAAAAAACAACATTTTCAATTAAGGCATCGTCTAACTCTTCTTTTGTGGAAATGAAAGGAGATTTTGATTTCGATGATTGGAAAAAACGTCTTGCCTATCAGGTTCTTGCAAAAGATATACCTCTTGAGATGTTAAATACTTTAGAAGAGAAATTTTTACCAGAGAAAGTAAGAGAACAGCTTCTTTCTCTTTATTTAAAAGATGTTTTAGCAGTAGACATTAAAGGAAAACTGAATATTACCGGGGACGGCGAGATATACGAACAGAATATAGATTCTAAATTAAAATTCTTGGTATCTGAATTATCATGTGAAACAGAAAACCAGCGCATTAAATCTCTTATAAAAAAAGTAATGAGCAAAGGGGTTTTGGAAATCGATTATAAAATATATGGGACAACATCAAATCCATTCCTAACGTATGATATCGCTTTTTGAAAAATACGAAGGTATCAACTAACAAGTATAGAAAAATGAAATACATAATGCTTATTGGCGATGGTATGGCTGATAGGAAAATTGCAAACAGGGGCCGTAAAACACCGCTTCAATTGGCAAAAACTCCTAACATGGATAAACTCGCCAAAGAAGGAGAATGCGGGATGGTAAAGACCCTGCAGCCCGAACTACCAAAGGGTAGCGACGTAGCAACAATGTCTCTTTTGGGATACAACCCTAAAAAATTTTATACAGGCAGAGGTCCGCTTGAAGCTCTTAATCTTGGCATAAATCTAAAAACAAAAGAAATTGCTTTTAGATGTAATTTTGTTACCGTTTTAGATAATAAATTAATTGATTATTCCGGCGGTCATATCTCGTCAAAAGAAGCAAAAATTTTAATAGAAGTATTGCAGCAAAAGCTGGGAAACAACCAATTTTCTTTTTATGCCGGGTTGTCTTACCGTAATATTATGGTAGCGCGAAAAAATTCAGGTATATTATTAGATAATTTAGAAACCCGACCTCCTCATGATGTAACAGGGACTCCTTTAACCGATATTTTACCCAAAGGTAAAAGTTCCGCAATATTAAGAAGAATAATGCAAAAGTCTTACGAATTATTGAAAGACCATCCTGTAAATATAAAAAGACAAAAAAGAAAAGAAAATCCGGCAAACATGATATGGTTATGGGGAGAAGGTGAGAAACCTACCCTACCATCTTTTTATAAGGAATATGGTAAAAAAGGCGCGGTTATATCGGCAGTAGATATTGTAAAAGGCATAGGAAAAGCTATCGGTATGGAAAGCATATTTGTAAAAAGAGCTACAGGATTTCTGGATACAAATTATCGCGGAAAAGTAAATGCAGCTATTAAAGCTATAAAAACCAAAGATTTTGTTTTAGTCCATTTGGAAGCTCCCGACGAAGCAGGACATTTAGGAAATGTAAATTTAAAGATTAAAGCCATCGAATTATTTGATAAAAAAATTGTGGGAGAGATACTAAAATATGTTTTAAAAAGTAAAGATGAATATAAGATTTTCGTAGGATGCGACCACGCAACTCCCGTAATGTTAAAAACGCATACAGATGAAGCAGTTCCCTTCGTAATATGGGGAGACAAAAGAAATGGCTGTGTTTCTTATGATGAAATAACCATCCCTGCTTCTTCTTTATATTTTGAAGAAGGTTATAAATTAATGAGATACTTTTTAAGATAAAAAATCTAAAAGATATACATGGATATATGTGGAAATATAGTAGAAATATGTAGCAGAAAGACAATTTATTTTGATATATTTCTATTGTATTTCAATGTTAATATTTGATTTATTGGAGAAAACATGGCATTGATAGTGAAAAAATTCGGTGGTTCTTCTCTGGCAACACCTGAACATATAAAAAAAATAGCCAAAAGAATAGTAGAGGACAAACAAAAAAACAACAGTATAGTCGTTGTAGTATCCGCAAGCGGAGATACTACTGATGATTTGATTTCTATGGCAAAGAAAATGCATCGCAATCCGCCACACAGAGAAATGGATATGTTGCTTTCAACAGGAGAAATAGTTTCAAGTTCTCTTATGGCAATGGCCATAGATAATTTAAAAGAAAAAGCAATTTCTCTTACAGGTCCGCAAATAGGAATTATGACCGACAGCGCGCACACACGCGCTTCAATCAGGAAAGTTAAAACCGAAAGAATTAAGAAGGAATTACAAAAAGGTAATATAGTCATTGTAGCGGGTTTTCAAGGAAAAGACGACTGTGACGAAATAACTACACTGGGAAGAGGCGGCTCAGATGCTACAGCAACCGCTTTGGCAATAGCGTTAAAAGCAGATATATGCGAAATATTTACCGATGTTGAGGGTATATATACTTCAGACCCAAGAGTTGTTAAAAATGCGAAAAAAATAAAAATAATTTCTTACGAAGAAATGCTCGAAATAGCATCAAGCGGCGCTCAAGTAATGCAATCAAGGTCAATAGAACTGGCAAGTAAATACAAACTCAAGCTTCACGTTCGTTCAAGTTTTAATAAAAAGGAGGGGACGATAATAATGGAAGAATGCGAGTCAATGGAAAAAGTTTTTGTAAGAGGTGTGGTAATCGCTAAAAACGAAGCAAGAGTTACCATTCATAATGTTCCCAATAAACCCGGAATAGCCGCTTATATTTTCGGGAAAATAGGCAAAGAAAAAATTAACGTCGATATGATTATTCAATCTTCCGATCATCAAGGTAAAAGCGATATATCTTTTACTGTAAACGAAGAATCGCTTGCTCAAACGTTAGAAGTGATGGAGAGAGCAAGAGAACATCTTAAAGCAGAAAAAGTTTCAAGCGATTCAGACATCGGCAAAATAGCGGTCGTGGGAGTTGGGATGAAAACTAATTCAGGCATTGCAGGAAAAATGTTTGAAGCATTAGCAAGAGCAAATATAAACATAGAGATGATTACAACCTCTGAGATAAGAATTTCCTGCGCGATAAGAAGAAAACTATGTGACAAAGCTATAAAAGTCCTGCATGAAGAATTTGAATTGGGAAAATGATAAAATATCGGGTCTAACATTTAAAATTAAAATTTATTGAACCTATATTATTATGAATAAAGTGAACCCCGTTAGAAAATCAAAACGAGACGGAGTTTATTGCCTCAAAAAGGAATAAAATTATGCTAAGCCCAAAGAAATTTTCTAACGGGGTGAAAATATATGATACTACCTTAAGAGACGGAGCCCAATCAAAAGGGATATCTTTCTCTTTGGAAGATAAATTAAAGATAGCAAAAAAACTTTCCGAAATAGGCATCCATTACATTGAAGGCGGTTGGCCGGGTTCTAACCCCAAAGATATAAGTTTTTTCAAAGAAGTACAAAACCTAAATCTTGGCAAAAGCAAAATAGCAGCTTTCACTTCTACTAGAAGAGCAAATACAAAAGCAGAAGAAGATGTTTCGCTTAGAAGGTCTTTGGAATCACAAACTCCGGTAGTAACAATATTCGGTAAAAGCTGGAAACTACATATAACGGACGTTTTAAAAACAACGGAAGAAGAAAACCTGAAGATGATAGAAGAATCTGTCCGATTCTTCAAAAAACACAATAAAGAAGTTATCTATGATGCAGAGCATTTCTTTGACGGATTCAAAAATAGTTCCTCTTATGCCTTAAAAACTTTAAAAGCCGCAGTAAAAGGCGGAGCAGACTGCGTCGTTTTATGCGATACAAACGGTGGTGCTCTACCCTCTCAAATCGTTTCAATAACAAAAAAAGTCAAGGAAGTAATAAAATGTGAGGTGGGAATTCATACTCACAACGACAACGGAATGGCAGTGGCAAATTCAATAATAGCCGTAGAAAACGGCATAACTCATATTCAGGGAACCATAAATGGATTGGGTGAAAGATGCGGAAATGCAGACCTTATTACAATCATCCCAAATCTACAGCTTAAAATGGGAATCAAATGCTTAACTGATGAAAACCTGGCAAAATTAACCGAGCTTTCTCTTTATATTGACGAAATTGCTAATTTAATCCCGATGAATAACCAGCCTTTTGTCGGAGAAAATGCTTTCGCGCATAAAGGCGGTATGCATGTAGACGCGGTAAAGAAAAACACGGTTACATTTGAACATATAAATCCTGTTCTCGTAGGCAATAAAAGAAAAATACTGGCTTCGGAACTTTCGGGAAAATCCACTATTTTTCTTAAAGCCAAAGAAATGGGAATCAATTTAGATGAAAAAGATCCTAAAATAATCAGTTTATTAAATAAGATAAAAGAATTGGAATACGCAGGATACCATTTTGAAGCGGCGGAAGCTTCTTTTGAACTTTTAATAAAAAGAAATTTTGCCAAATATAAAAAATTCTTCCATGTGGAAGGATATGATGTTCATGTTTACCTCAAAAAAAACAAACTTTCTTCAAAAGCAACAATCAGAGCCAAAGTAGACGGACAAGAAAAACATACCGCTTCTTTAGGCGACGGTCCTGTTGATGCGCTGACAAATGCGTTAAAGAAAGCTCTGATTGGATCCTATTCATCTTTAGTAGACTTTGAATTAATAGATTATAAGGTGAGAATAATTAATCCAGAAGAAGGAACCGCAGCTAAAACCAGAGTTCTTATACAATTCCGCGACCATAAAAGAACATGGGCTACAGTCGGAGTTTCTACCAATATAATAGAAGCCTCTTGGGAAGCAGTAGTTGATGCAATAGAATATAAACTACTTAAAGACCAGGAAGAGAGATAAGACAGACTAAAGACGCTGAGATTTCAATATCCCCATTAATCCTTCTAGAGTCGTATAGTGCCAAAGATTATTATTCTCTATTAACTGTTTATCCATTTTAAGCGTTTATTTTACAAGTCCATAAAGTTTACAAACTTTCCCCTTAATTCTGGGTCTTTGGTCTGAAATGGTGCCGAAGGGGGGAGTTGAACCCCCAATCCCGTTAGGGAACATGGACCTGAACCATGCGCGTCTGCCAATTCCGCCACCTCGGCATATTACCAAAATCAAATACCAAAAATAGAAATAGATTGAAATAAGTGGAAATACATTGAAATATATTGTTTGTCTACAAAGTATTTCTAT
>JAGLSL010000039.1 GCA_023135785.1 bacterium | reverse complement strand
GGCTTTATGTTTTTTAGTCAGCCTCTCTGCTTTCGATAAAATAGTAGGAGACTCTACGCACAAAAACAAGGGGCTTTTTTCTATCTCGTTAAAGAACGCTCCTAACGCGGGATAATCGGCATAACAACTAATTTTCCAGGAATATTTAGCTATCGTGTCTCCAAAATCTTCTTCTCCCAATGGTTCAGTTTTTTCTACGTCTACACCAAAATCACGGCTTATCTGGAAGAACTTAGACAAAACAGCATTCTTCTCGTATTCTTTTTGTTGGAATAAGTCAATAATTTTAAAAATTTCTTCCTTTTCCTGCTCCCATTTTGTTACATATTCACTCTTCAATTGTTCAACCGTTTGTTCTAACCCCGTTGTCTTTTGCTCCATGAAACCAAGTTGCTTCTTTATAGGCATTATTGCGGAAAAATAAAAACATACTACGGCAAAGATATATATTAACAATCCACAACCCATTATGTGCCTAATATGTGTTTTTATTATTTTAAAATCTGACATGCGATCTTAAACTCCATAACGTTTTCCAAAGATTCCGATAGGGGCTTGGAAATAGAAGAAAGTTTGATGCTTTCTATATCTCTTGCAAAGAGCGGTTCGTTCTCCAAGTCTCTTATAAAAGATTGAATCCTTACAAAAGCTTCTTCCCTCTCAGCCATTACAAAACCGAACAAATATAGCACTTTTGTTTTTTTTAAATCTTTTTTACCCTTCTTCCGTATAGATTCCTCAGCAATATTAAATCTATAAATCCAGACATTATCGGGTATAATTGCGGAAAGACCTTTAAATTTGTGAGAAATGAGAATTCTATTTTCTGTTAATTCGTTTATTGTGGATAGTTGTGCAGTTATTTCCGCGTATTTCTTGTTTATCTCTCTCAAGTTTCCAAGCGTTGCGCCTTCTTTAGAAAGGAATATAACATCTTCATTCAACATAGTCAGTTTTCTTTGAGTAGTTTCGAGTTTATAATACAGAGTCATACGATATGAACCAAGAATAATAAAAGTAAGAAGGAATAAAGATAATTCCACATACATGATTGCTCTTAGAAAACTCTTTCTCTTTTGCAATCTTACTCTGTCTTTTAAAAGATTTATCTCGAAAATCATGCTATTCTCATCCCTAACCCAATAGCTATCGGGAATAAATAACCATTGTCTTTTAAAGAATCGTCTATGGAACTACTTAGCTGAAGTTTCTCGAGTGGATTCCATTTTACCACTTCTATGCCCAAATTTTTAGATAAAAAACTATCCATTCCCGGGAGAAGAGCTCCACCTCCCGTAAGAAACATTTTTTTAATGCGAGGGAATGGTGCTGTTTTATCTTTATCTGCTTCTGCTTCGCCTGTTCTTTTATGAGTATATTCTATCGAACTGGCTACTTCGTTTATTAATGAAATAGTTTGCTTTTCGAACATCTGAAAAACATCTATGCCTTTGCGCTTCAATTTTTCCGGTTCTTTTTTTAAGTGCTCCGCCTCTTTAAAAGAAAGTTTGGTCTCTTTGGCAATAAAATTGCTGAACTTTTCCCCTCCAAAATTTATATTTCTTATCGTAGGGAAATTATCTTTTGATATTATGCTAAGATTGGTAATGTTTGAACCTATATTTAATATACCTATGCTCTCATTTTCTTTTCTGGAATCATCTGCTAAAACTATAAGACAATTCAAAAGGGCAAGAGGCTCAGCATCCATAACCAACGAGTCTAATCCGGCCTTTTCAGCAATGTCAACTTTTTTGCGGGTTATATCTTTGGGAACGGCTACCAATAGAATATTTTCCTGCCCATTGCCGTCTTTTACTCCCATCCTTTTATAATCAATGCTCACCTCATTTATATCCGAAGAAATTCGTTGTTCGGCTTCCAACTTTACCGCATTTGCCAATTCTTTTTCATTAAGAACAGGAAATTTTAGATAATCAAAGATAACATCCGAAGTTCCCAAAGCTATAGCAACGGATTTATTTTTTATGTTGAATTTTCCATAGGCGTCTCTGATAGATTCGGCTATAGCATCTTCTGCTTCGGGAATATTTTTTTCTTTCCAATCTTTGATAGGATTATCGACTAAACCGGCAGATAAAATTTTTATTCCATTAGAATCTTTGCTTAATTCTAATAGTTTTATAGTAGAAGAACCAATATCCAATCCTACTAAGTTTTTACTAACGTTAAACATATTGGAGTTTATTGTAGCACATCTCTATTGAATAACAAGTAAATTATATTTGTTATTTTAAATCTCCCGTTTTATTCCCATACAGCAGGTTCTTCTTCCCAGGAAATAACTACATAATGACTTCCAGGTCCCCATCCTGTGGTAGTAGCTAACGCTTCATCATAATGAATTCGTGTATTTGAATCTAATGTTACTGTATTGCCAATAATAGAACCATATATTTCAGCATTACTATTAATCAATATATCAGCATTAGGCGCATAAATAGCGCCATAAAATTCACTATTAGAATACCATATTACATCATCTGCTGTAGCTGTACCATAAATAGTAAGTTTAGTTGGGTCTTTTGTTACATTATTAACTGCTGTATTGCTTTCTTGATAAAAATCACCGTCAAGATAGATGGTTATTGTAGAATCCGAAGTAACCACTAATTGACTATTATTATTTAATCTTAAGTCGCTGGTTACATAAAGAATAAGATCCCCATCCAACGTTAAAATAGAAGCATTGTCGAGATTTATTGAGGAATATTGTCCGCTAGTATTTATTGTTAAATTTCCATCTAAATCTATAGCACCCATATCAGTTAAACCAGTAGGGGCTACGACAGGAGGTAATTCTTGCACACTAGGAGAAACAGAGATGTCGCCAACTATTAACCCCGTATCTGTTATGGAAATAGCCGAATCAATATCACCGCCGGGACCAATAATTGCGTCACCACGAACCCATGCATTATCACTTATTGAAATAGCGTAATCAGGAGCAGTAGTAATAGCATTCGTCCCTATATCTCCGTTTAACCCTATATTTGCTCCCCCATACAATCCGTCCTGCGAGTTGTAACTGTCAGTATAAGTATTAGATTTCATAGTTATGTCTTCGTCTCCAAAAGCAGCATATATAAAAATAGACTGAACCTCCATGACTATATTTAATGTTTTGGACACAGCTGGATTGCCAAATCTTCCAGTAGAAGAAACTTCATATTGGCTGTTTGAAATAATAGGAGAAACTGTTACTTGATAAGTTCCCCCGCCATATGACTGGATGCCACCAAATGGATCTACAGGAGAAATTGGGGAAGAGCTCTCTGTTTTTAGCCATGATTTCCCTCTGTCTAACCCCGCTTCTGCTAAAAAAAACGCTTTATTCACACCTAAACCCTTGCCAGCTAATATGCGTTCGTCCATAGCTAACTTTAAGAATGCTGCTCCAAGCATAAGAAGAATAACAGTAAAAATCATTACCGTCGCTAACGCCATCCCAGAATTTCCTATTAATCTCATAACAACCTTTGAAAATTCAAATTGTTTTTTCATTTTTCTTCCTCCTATGTTAAAAGTCAAATAATTCTACTCCTAACCTTTCCCACCTCCGAGGTGGGAAAGTGGGTTTCATATCATCTCCTTTTTATTCCCATATAGCCGGTTCTTCTTCCCATGAAATCATTTTGTAACCGCTTCCAATAGAATCCGTCTCATCAGCCAATGCTTCATCATAATGGACTCTTGCATTTGACGCTAAATCTACCGTATTAGCAATAATAGAGCCATATATTTCAGCATTACTGTGTATTTCTACATCTGCATTAGGCGCATAAAATGCGCCATAAAAATCACTATTTGACGCCCAATTAACAGATGTAAGGGCATCAGTTCCATAAATGGAAAGCGTGGTAGGGTCTTCTGACAAATTGTTAATCTGGGAATTGCTTGATTGCGAAAAAGAACCAGCAAGATATATAGTAACATCAGAGCCTTCTGTAATTATTACTTGACTGTTACTATTTAACGAAAGCGTTCCGGTTATATATATTGTCAGGTCTCCATCCAAAGTTAAATGAGAATTACTGTTCAATTGTATAGAAGAATATTCGCCGCTAGTATTTAGAGTTAAATTGCTATTTCCGGTTAAAGTAATTGAACCTTGGTCTGTAAGCCCGGTAGGAGCTATTACCTCTGGCAGGTCTTGCGGACTATTTGCAGACGATTGCGTGCCCGTTATCTCGGAATTATTCCTAATCTCAATAGCATCATCAGTCTCACCACCCGGACCAATCGTAGCATTACCGTTTATCTGTGCATTGTTGCTTAAATAAATAGAATAAGGGTCAACTGTAGCGATAGCATTAGTTCCAACGTTTCCATCCGAATTTACATTTCCTCCGCCATAATTACCGTTTTCTGAATCATAACTGTCAATTCTAGCATTGCCTCTTAAACTTATGTTCTCATCGCCAAAAACAGCATATACAAAAATAGACTGAATCTGCATTATAATATTTAATGTCTTGGCTATCGTTGGATTACCAAACTTACCCGTAGAAGATACCTCGTACTGATTAGTTGCAAGAGGAGCAATTGTTACCTGATAAGTTCCCCCGCCATATGACTGGATGCCACTAAACGGGTCAATAGAAGAAGTTGGAGACGTACTTGTCGAATTAAGCCATTCCTTTCCTCTTTCCAATCCTGCTTCTGCCAAATAAAAGGCTTGATTTAAATTCAAGCTTTCATTAGAAGAAAAACGTTCTAAAGTAGCTACTTTCAAAAAAGCTACTCCTAAAATAAGCAGGATAACAGTAAAGACCATTACTACAATAATAGCCATACCTCTATTTTTCAAAAAATATTTTTTTCTCATGATACATTCCTTAAAAAAATGGTCGTCCTAAAATCCACGACAGAACTACCATCGGTTAGCGTTAGTGTAACCAATACAGTATTTCCTGAAATTGAAAAATTTATACTCTGCACTCTACTTATGATATCTTTTGTCTGACTGCCTTCAACTAATTGGAGAACACCTCCGCCTGATTGAAAATTTTTAGTCCATCCCGATGTCCCATCTTTTATTACCTCTAAGCCCGTACCTCCATCTAAAATAGTTGCGCTACTCCCGCTTCGCACAACTTTTTCTACACTCGCAAATGCATAAGACGCATCTCTTTGCAATATTACCTGTTGCCAACCGTCATTCCAAAATCTCCATGAACTACTCAACATCATCCCGACAGCAACGATAAATATTGAAAGGATAATCACTGCAACCATCATCTCTACTAAGGTAAACCCCGTTCTGCCTGATATAGACTTATTCTTCAAACCAAACAAAGTTTTACTTTTAATATTTTCTTGCCTCTTCACAAAAACATTAAAATTGCTATAGATATTCATCTTTTAATCTCCTGCTATGATAGTAGTAAGTTGGACGTTATAGGCATTGCCTCTTTCCTGCCAACTTGTCGTGACTGTTAGTTCTCTATATACACCACCTATATCTACTGAAGAGGTACTTCTGTTAAATTGGATACCCCCAAGAGATATAGTAGCTTCATTTTGCGTGTCCGGTATAGAGAGATAACCAGACGATTTCCATAATTCTACCTTTCCTTTTGTCAACTCCAAAGCCATTCTCTGATGATTGGAATGAACAATATGAACTCTGCCATAAAAAAAGAACACAAATCCGCCTACCATCACAATTACAAAGATAATGATAGCAACCATCACTTCTACAAGCGTAACACCTCTTTTTCTGTTCTTTCTATTCATTTGCTTATCCCGACTGTTATTATACCACCGAGCGCAAGTTTCTATGTTGGTATTCATAAAATTTAGGGATGGGAAAGTGAAATTCTGATATTATTTCTACACTATATTTTACTCGTTAGAGAGATATCTCCGCCTGTCTTAAAGCGGGCAGGTATATATTTCAACTGTATATCTATTTTTTGATTTTTATTATTTCCATGTATATCCATTTATATCTACTGTATATCTATTTTCTCTGTAGTTGCCCATTGTTTAAGTGATATAGAAATATAATTGAAATAGATAGAAATATGTTGAAATAAATTGTCTGTATCATTAGTTTTTTGAAGTTATAGTATGTAATTTTCTTAGTTTTCAATCCTTTAACAACATATATCCATTGTATATCTACTGTATTTCTATGTATTTCCATTTATATCTACTGTATGTCTATGTATCTCATTACTTCATGCCTGAAGCAAGTGTGAATATAGGGAAATAGATTGCGACTACGACGACACCCACCACTACACCCAACAAAACAATGAGCAATGGCTCTATTATAGAGGTAAGAGCCGCTACCGCGACTTTTACCTCTTCGCCGTAGAATCCTGAAAGGCGTGTAAGCATTTGCGGAACAGTCCCTGAATTCTCGCCCACCTGAACCATCTTCACCATCATTTTGGGGAAAAGAAAACTTTTTGCCAATTCATCCGACATAGTAGAACCCTTTTCTATCCCGGAAATGGCTCGTTGGATAAAATCTTCCAGCAAAATACTCCCAGCCGCTTTAGAAGCGATAGTTAAAGAATATATTACGGCAACACCGCCGTCTAATAGCGTAGCTAACGAACGGCAAAATCTGCTTAAAATAACTTTGTGAAAAAGTTTTCCAAAAAGAGGCGCTTTTATTTTCACATTAGCATATACATGTTTACCTTTATCAGTCTTACCAAAAGCCAATATGGAAAAAATAGACGCGCCTACAAACACAATTTCGTAAGGTATATTTCTTATCATAAATTCGGAAAACCCCAGAACCATACTGGTAATAGGAGGAAGGGTAGCTCCAAACGAAGCAAAAATATCTTTGAACTTGGGGATTAAGATAAAAACTACGATGCCAACACAGATAACAAAAAATGAGGCAATAAACGCAGGATAAGCAATGGCTCCTTGAACCTGTTTTATTAAAGCGACTTGGTCTTCTGTATAAGAAGCAAGTTCAGCCATAACTTTTGGCAAATTTCCTGATTCTTCTCCTGTAGCCGCCATATTTATAACTAAAGAAGAAAAAGTGTCGGGATATTTTTTTAAAGCTTCAGAAAAGCTGTTTCCACCCTCTATCTGACTTGCTATATTCGCTACAATTGCGCTTAAATTTATACTTTCGGATTGGTCGGAAAGGTCTTTTATAGCAGTTACTATCGGAACGCCCGCGTCCAGCATCGTGGCAAGTTGTCTGTAAAAAACCGATAATTGGCCTAATTTAACTTTTCCATATTTAGCTTTCTGCCGGTTTGCTTTTGGTTGTTCTTTTCCTTTCGCCCCAACAGATATTACTGTAAGCCCTTTTCCTCTTAATAAACGCACTACTTCGTAGGAAGACGCTGATTCAATCGTCCCGTTCACTTTTTTACCTGCCGCATCTTTTGTGGAATAATTAAATGTTGGCATATTAGTACCCAGAGCTCAGATGACAGATATCAGAAATTAAAAAACAAGATAGAAATATAATCGAAATAACATGGTAATATATTCCCGCCTGCAACGGGCAGGGAAATACATTGTCTGTCTACCACGTATTTCCTTTCTGTCCTCTGTCGTCTGTCTTCTGCCTTATCATTCATAAGTTAGCGTAGAAGTTAAAACTTCTTCCAATGAAGTTATACCTGCAAGAGCTTTTTTAATGCCAGCTTCTCTTAATGTAACCATTTTTTGTTGTTCTTTTGCTATGATTTTTATTTCTTCTTCGGATTTACCGTCATTAATAGCTTTTCTCACTTCGGGGGTAATCTGGAACAATTCATATAGCCCTACTCTACCTTTATACCCTTTATTATTACAATCCGGGCATCCTTCTCCTTTATAAAATGTTACATCCTTGCCCTTCACATTAACATCATCGGCTATTCTTTTAAGAACTTCTTCCGATATTTTCTCGGGCACTTTACATTTTGGGCAAATCCTTCTGACTAACCTCTGGGCAATACTCAATCTTAAAGCCGACGAAATTAAAAAAGGCTCTATGCCCATATACGCCAATCTCGTAATTACAGAAACTGCATCATTTGTATGAAGAGTGGAAAAAACCATATGTCCTGTAAGAGACGACTGTATCGAAATCTCTGCGGTTTCCTTGTCTCTAATTTCCCCTACCATGATAACATCGGGATCCTGTCTTAAAATAGTTCTTAAACAACTGGCGAAAGTAAGTCCGATGTGTGACCTTACTTGAATCTGATTTATACCCCGCAATTCATATTCCACCGGGTCTTCTACCGTAATAATATTTTTTTCGGGAGAATTTATATAGTTCAAAGCCCCGTAAAGTGTAGTTGATTTTCCACTTCCTGTAGGACCGGTAAGAAGAACCATTCCATACGGAGAAGATACTGCGTCTTTGAATTTTCCCAATTCAATCTTGTCAAAACCCAATTCTTCAAGACCCATCAACATAGTAGTTTTATCCAATAATCGCATTACTACTTTTTCGCCATAAATAGTAGGAATAATTGAAACACGAATGTCGACTTCTTTCGAGCCTATTTTTGCTTTAGTCCTGCCATCTTGAGGAAGTCTTCTTTCGGCAATATCCAGATTGGAAATAATTTTTATACGAGAAACAATTGCAGGATATGTTTTCTTTGGAGGAGGAGGCAGGTTTCTCAAAACACCGTCCACACGGTTACGGACAAAAACTTCCGTTTCCGCAGCTTCCAAATGTATATCACTGGCTTTTTCCTCAATTGCTTTTAAAAGAATAGAATTAACATATCTGACAACGGGCGGGTCTTTAACTTGAACTTTTAATTGAGCCAAATCTATATTTTCTTGTTCTTTGGCTGCTTCGGCCTCAGTAGAAAAACTTATATCTTTTAAATCGGGGATACTACTTGCCATATCGCTTTCCCCATAATATTTTTCAATGGCATCGTTTATTTCTTTTTTTGTCGATAACAACGGAATTATTTCGTATCCCGTGTTACTGCGTATATTATCTATAGCAACTATATTTGCAGGGTCGGACATTACCAAATTGATATAAGAGCCCTCATGCGAAATGGCAATAACACAAAAATGTCGCGCCAGTTTTTCAGGCACAAGCCTTACTATTTCCTTTTCAATCTCTTTGCTATGTTCGGATAAAAAGATAAACGGGGACTTTCTTATCAACGAAAAAACTTCTTCCACATCCCGGACAGAAGCCAACTTCATTTCCAATATTACTTCCTGCAGTTTTTTGTTTTGTTTTTTGCTTTCTTCTTGGGCTTTCTTGATATTTTTTACGTTGATAATATCTCGGTCTATGAATAACGCCTGGACATAACTGTCTTCTATTTCCGATTGGATTTCAAGCGCTTCCTTGAGTTGTTCGGAGGTGATGAGTCTACGGTTTACAAGAATTTCACCTAACTTCTGTTTTTCTTTCATCTTGTTAAATTTCCTGACTTGTATTATACCATTCAATTTTTCTATTTCAAGAAATTTAATTTCACAGTAATAAAATCAAAAGCATAAATAATAAGTTGATTACTTAAAACGAAAATTTTACAACTACTCTTTAAATTATGCAGCTGCCCATCAAATTGTAGTTGCCGATTTATCGGCATGATTAAAAAAAGATATGCGATAGAAATGCAGTAGAGATAAATAGATATACGTGGATATACGGTAGAAATACAATAGATATATGTTGTTAAAGGATTGAAAACTAAAAAAAATTACATACTATAACTTCAAAAAACTAATGATAAAGACAATATATTTCAATGTATTTCTTGAAAATATTGTAGTTGCCCATTTATGGGCGCTTTTAAAAAGCTGATAAAATCAGCAACTACAGAGAATAGTAAATGACGAATGAAATCCCAAAAAGTCAATATCCAACATTGGAAATTGGGACATTTGGGAATTGTATCCATTAATTCGTCATTCGCCCACCACAAAACAATGGCGAGGCAAAAACTTTAGTCATTGAGAAATTTTATGCCCTAGATTAGATGTAACATCGGAGCAACTTTTTCCTATCCGCCCTCGCTTGCAGTAAATTCTTCTTTGCGATAAAATCCTTCGCAAAGTCTAATTTCTCTTTAAGTATAGAACAAAATGATAGAGAGCGAGGGAAAATTAAAGGATAAACTCGCTATTCGGATTAATAGCTATGAAAATCATAACAGAGCAAATTTCTTTATCTGAACTTAAACAAATGTCCGAAAGGGTGTTTGGTAATCTGCTTAAAGCTGTCGTTGATATCAAGAAAGAAATAATGGCAGTTGATGCGGATTTGCATGCCGACCAAGAAGCACTCTTGTTAGAAAAAGGATCCGCACAAGAAAATTTGTGGGGTATTAACATTTACCCCGATTTGCCAAAAGAACAAATGATAGAGTTTGATTCTATGATTAATCTGCGACCATCGTTTGGTAATCACAGCAGAGGCGTCGATAATCCCGAGATACAAAAAAAAATAATCGAAATCGTCAATAAACTTATTAAAGAATGAATCTTATCCATAAAAATTTAGCTAACGGCAGATGGCTTGAATTTTCTATCCTTGAACAGATGGCAAATATCGGCAGCGAAATATTCAGAACTATTTCCTGGCGGGACAAAAACAAAGACTATTCGCAAAAAGCGTTTGAGCGTTCATTGGAACTCTTTGACTTAACTACAATGGACCCCAAAAACAAAAAACGGCTCAAAGAGATTCTGCGTTGCCGAGAGATGTGGGTTGATTATATCTACGGCGACAATCAATATAACCAAACCGATGCCCTATGGCAAAATTATTTTAACGCTTTTAACTTGGCAGTGAGTAAGAAATGACCCAATTAGCAAAGGTCATATCTTGCGAACATATTATTTTGGTATAATATAGCGTATTGTATTTATGTGATATATGCCAACTTGTTCCTTCAAAGTGGGAAAAGTAAAAGGCAAATTGGATTTTGTGGGATGACCCTTCACCACCTCGTAGGTGGGCTATAGGTATTGGTTTGACTATTGGTTATTGATTGTTTTTAAAATTATTTTTTATATTTAAATTGAGAACGGGGCGTAGCATCCCGAAAGCATTCGAGAGCTTGTTTACAGCAAAGAATTTGCAACACGCAGTGAAGCAGTTAGATACGAGCAAAAACGTTTTAGTTTTGAGTTTTTAATTGTAGTTTTGACTTTTGACTTTAATTTAATATCGGGGCGTAGCGCAGCCCGGTTAGCGCGCCTGCTTTGGGAGCAGGATGTCGGTGGTTCGAATCCACTCGCCCCGACCAAAACTAAAAACAAGATTTTCCTAACCCCCAAATCCCACCTCGGAGGTGGGATTTAGGAATAGGACGCTATATGAGAAACGACTTACTGGTAGTTGGGGAGCATTATCATATCTTCAATAAAAGCATTGCGGAGTATATAATATTTAATAATGATTCTGAATTCACAAGAATGATAAATGTGATTCGTTATTACCAAAAGGCAAAACCAGCGATTAAATTTTCTGACTTTATTAAATTAGCTGAAGTTAAACAGAATTATCCCAATATAGATATTTCCGTTCCCGAGAGAGACAAACTCATAGAAATAATTACCTATTGTCTTATGCCCACCCATATCCATTTAATCCTTAAGCAATTAAAAAAGAATGGAATATCTATTTTTATGGGTAATATCCTTAACAGTTATACACGGTATTTTAACACCAAACATAAAAGGAAAGGTCCTTTATGGGAAGGGAAATTTAAAAATATATTGGTTGAAACCGATGAACAGCTACTTCATTTAACAAGATACATACACCTAAACCCTGCGACTGCATATCTGGTTAATAAACCAGAAGAATGGCTATGGTCTTCCTATAAAGAGTATTTATTGGAAACTAAAGCTAAGATTTGTAGGTACGATGATATTTTAGATATTGAGCCAGACTCGTCGTATAGAAAATTTGTTGAAGGTAGAATTCCTTATCAGAGAGAACTTGCAAAGATAAAGGATCTAACAGTGGAACAATCTTGAAGTTCCTCTATTCCCACCTCGGAGGTGGGAATAGAGGGCGTAGAACTAAAAAAAAGTTGCCAGCTACTAAAGACTGATAATTATTGAATTGTCAGCGGAGGAATAAGTGGACAAAGTAGGATATAAAAAGTTGTTCGTTTGGAAGAAAACAGATGAATTAGCATATCAGATAAGAAATTTCCCAAAATCAGCCCTTATAATCACACTGGCGCTAATCGTGTTTTTTGCGGGCGCCCAGAAAGCGTTTTCTGATGTAACTTACAATACAGGTAATTACTCCGGTATTTATTCAGACTCGGGAAATATTACTATTGCTACAAACGCGGTGATTACTCTAACCGGGGATGTTACTTTTACTGGTACTGGTGGTACGAGCGCTTTTATTATGAATAGTGGTTCAAGTATTGTCACCGACGGGAATACCCGTGCTCTATCTATAAATGCTGCTGCTGCTTCTACTTTGCGGACAATTAATATTGATGGAACTTTCACTACAGGCAGATGGGCGAACGTTCCTACTTTTACTACGAATAATACAATAACTTGCGGTGATTTCATAAAAAGTAGTGGCTCAGGAGAAACATTTTTAGGTAACGACCTTAATTGCGCAAATCTTAACCTCAACGGCAGTTCTTCCATCACGGTAAGTGGCAGTCCGACAATTACGGTAACCGGCAACTGGGCAAATGGGGGTACTTATACTAATGATTCTGAAGAGGTAGTTTTATCCGGAGCAGGGACGGCTACTTTTACCGGCTCGACCACCTTCCACAACCTAACTTGTACCACGGCCGGGAAAACTCTTACCTTCACTGATGGAACGACACAGACGATAGAATCCGGAGGCGTCTTAACTCTAACAGGAGACAGTGGAAACTTAATTACTCTCCATGGCTCAAGTACTGCCGGCTGGACGCTAACTGATTCCGGAACTGAGAGCGTTTCTTATGTAGATGTGGCTTACGGAACCGCCACTAACGGAATCACTGCGGCCACCAGTAAGGACTCCGGAAACACTGTCAACTGGACCTTCTCTGCCTCTACAGTTACCTGGGACGGCTCTACGGATACCGATTGGGACACCGCCGCCAACTGGGACTTAGGTTATGTTCCTAACGATACTGATAATGTTGTTATTGCCAATGTTGCCAGTGACCCGGTCTTAGGCAATGCTACTGTTACCAATAATCTCACCATTAACTCCGGAGCTATCCTTTCCTTAGACGGAAACAACCTTACTGTTAACGGAACCTATGCGAATAACTCCGGCACCTTAATGCTTAACGGTGATGAGACCACCGTTTCTTTAACTAACGATACTGATTCCGGAACGACCAAGTTTGTCAAATCTACCGGGACTATCACTATTAAAAACATCTTTCCCTGCTGGGATGCAGAGTTTGATTCCGATAGCGCGGGAGACGGAGACGCCGTCTTTAATCTTCCCAGTGGTGCGATTACGGTCAATAATGACCTCACTATTACCGACGGAACTGTTTCCGCTAGCGACGGGGATAATGTCTCCATTACCGCCGAAACGATTACTCATTCTGGAGGAGCAATTTCTGGAGTTACCGGGGACAGTATTACCCTCATTACCGATAGTATTGCTTTAACTGCTGGTAATGATACAGTCTCCACTACCGGGGCAATTGTCTTAAAGCCCATTACACAAGCAAGGACCAAAGGCATTGGCGGCACAGTTCCTGCAGGAAACTTCAATTTAATTGCCTCGGAAATCGCCGCACTCACTGGCTATTCTTCCTTAACCATCGGGGCAAGCGGCGATTCGCTGGCTGTGGATATAGATAATGTTACCTTTGAAGCAAATACTACTATTTACGGCGGGGCAATGGCGCTTGAAACAATAACTGCTACAAGTCTCAATGTAACCTTAACTGCCACAGGCACAATCACTCAAACCGGGGCAATTACCGCCGCAAGTTTAACTGTTACTACTAAAAAAGCTGGCGGTGCAGGTATTACTTTAACTAATGCCTCTAATGATGTGGATACTGTAACGCTCTATTCATATGAAGCTGACGGTTCAACGCCTGCTAATACCACGATAAGTTTTACCGACGCTGACGGAGTGGATATTGCCGGAATAGAGACTGTTGGCAACGTTACGCTAACAACCGGTAGCGCAGTTACCCAGTCCGGGGCAATTATTGCAAATCAATTAATGGTAACAAGCGGCGCAACCATCAACTTAACCAACGCCAGCAATGACGTAAATGCTCTACAGTTTTCTGGCAGCGCGATAAGCTTTACCGACGCAGACGGAGTGTTTATTATCAATATAAGCACTGCCGGCACCTTTACGTTGATAGCTGGCGGCGCAATAAACCAAGGGGGGGGATCGATTTTGGCTAACACCCTGGTCTTAACCAATACTTCAGGCTCAACTACCCTTACCCAGGGTAATGCGATTTCCGTGTTAGGCGCGATTAATTGCGGCGGCAATACTTTTACTTTAAGAGATAATATTGCCACAGGGATTACCCAGACAGGAGTAATGACTGCCGCCAGTTTAGTCTTAACCAATACCTCAGGAACAACTACCCTTACTCAGGATAACGTAGTTACCTCTCTTGGGGCGATTTCCTGTGCCGGGCAGAGCTTCTCGATTAAGAATACACAAGCATTAGCTCAATCCGGCGTAGTTACCACAGAAACTTTTGCCGCTAACTTAACCAACGGCGCTCTTAATTTAGACACCCAGACTAACGCCATCACCAACCTTGGCGCCGTGACTGCGCCGAGCGGGTTTAGTCTAACTAACGGCATCAGCTTAACCCTTCAAGACACGGTCAACACAACTAATAATGCGGTATCTATTGATGTCGGAACCGGGACGGCTCTTGATACCAATGACCAGTCTATTACTACCGGCAACGGAACAATTACCCTGATTGCTGATTCCATAGACTTAGGCGCCACTGCCGATCAGATTATTACTACCGGAGCAATTATCTTAAAGCCAAAAACTCAAGCCCGCACCAAAGGCATTGGCGGCGCCACTCCCGCCGGAAACTTCAATTTAATTGCTTCGGAAATAGCCGCGCTCACTAATTATTCTTCCTTAACCATCGGAGCAAGTGGCGATTCGCTGGCTGTGGATATAGATGCGGTAACCTTTGAAGACTCAACTTCGATTTATGGAGGAGCAACTAATATTGACGACAACATCAGCGTTACTGGCGGTAACCTTAATTTGAACAGTGGCTCTTCAACGATTACGCAGAATGCGGGAACAATTTCCACTACTACCAGCGGCGATATTACGCTTACCAGCGAAGGATCATCTACCTTACAGGCAATCACTTCGGCAGGGGCTTTGACTTTAGCAAAAACCAGCAATCCGGCTACTTATACTGTAGGCGCATATATCATTGATGTTGTCGGGAATCTTACTATTAACTCAGGAGTTACGCTTACTTGCAGCGGCGCAACCACAATTAACATGGAAGGCAACTGGGATAACAACGGCACATTTACCGCCGCCGCCTCAACAATTACTTTTGATGGTTTGGCAAACGCCACCTTTGAAGCTGGCGCCGCATCCACTTACAACAACATCCAGATAAACAAGACAGATACTGATGCTAATGATAACGTTACTTTCCAAACAGATGCTGTAACAATAGACGGCGCATTAACAATAACCGATGGCGAACTAATTCAGCAGGTAGCTCTTACAACAGGGACGGTTACTTTGTCTGATGCTTCAAGTAAGTGGGCAAATGTCACCGACAACGCCAATGTAACATTATCGGGCGCTGTCGCTAATACAGGAACAATAACCTTTAATCCGCCAATTTCTGATTTAATTCAGATTCGTTCTTTACCGGACGGCACTCAATATAATTGGCAAGGCGGCGGCGCATTCAATATGACAGACGTAAATGTCAAAGACCAAACCTGCATAGGCGGAACACCAGCTAATATCACAGTAACCAGCGGAACTAATTCAGGCAATAATATCAATTGGGTATTCGGCGCAAGCACGGTCTCAGGCACCGTCTATAATTCAATCGGCGGCGCAAACGTAGGCGCTGGAGTAACAGTCACAGTGGCAATTTACGATACAAGCACTGGGGTAAGAAGCCATTACACAGACGATACAGATGGCAGTGGTGTATACACGATAACTGACGGCACAATAGATACTGGTGATGTAATAGTTGCCTATCTTGACGGACTTGCAAATGAAGCAAGCGCAGTAACTAAAGCCAACTCTAACGGCGCAAGTATCAGTGATTTACATCTTTATTACAATGCCGTAGATGTTAGAGATGAAGGCGGCGGTATTGCTAATTCCGATTTGGCACATATAGATTCAGGTATAGATGACGATATCAAATATACTGTCGCCGGCGGAAACTTAACCGTTACAAGCGGTTTTGCTTTATATATAAATACGGGTGATACATTCGCCCCGGGCGGTAATGTATTAGTTCAAGGCACAGGTGATTTGCAAGTGGAAACAGGCGCTATCCTTAATATGGCAGGCAATGATTTGACAGTATCTGATGACATAATAAACGACGGAACAATCAGCCAAACCGCCTCCGGCGCAACTATTCTAAACGGCGCTACAAAGACAATATCCGGTACACCTACAAGTACAACATTTTATAATCTTACTGTGGCAGGAACATATACCTTACAGCAGACAGTAACTATCTCCGGAACTACAACAGTTAATGTCACAAAATCATTGGCTGTTGCGGGTATAACCTTAAACGCCAATACAATCAATAATAGTGGAACCATAACATTAGACGCTACATCTGCTACAACAACTATATCTTTGGATAACACCGCAATATTTACTAATTCAAGTGTAATTCAGGTTACAAACTCAAGTAATACCTGCACAATTCAGGCAGATGTAGCTGGAACCGCTACATTTACTGGAACAGATATTGACTATAACGGAAATAGAATCACACTCTCCAGACTTACTTACAATCCTGCTGTTTCACTGGGCGAAGGCGGGACAGTAAATGAGCGCATTACCTTAGGCGACGCTGTCACCTTTGCTGGAACAATTACAATAAATGGTTTAAATGCCACTGGTCCCCTTTACACGGGTATTGCGATAGGCATAAATACCTTAACCGCTCAAGGCACAATTA
The DNA here is from genome assembly GCA_023135785.1 of bacterium. Classification (NCBI taxonomy): domain Bacteria; species bacterium. Next base: position 1,146 of record JAGLSL010000039.1, on the reverse strand, counting down.
CAAATACAAAGGGCTATATACCAATTTTTGCTGGCGGCTCTATAGCCGCAGGCGCAAATGCCATAGATAATCAAGCAACCGGATATATTTACAACTCAGGTTCCATAATATGTGGCAATTTTACCAATACAGGCACTTATGGTAATACTGCTGTAAATACAATTACCTCTTCCGGTGATGTTGTAATCTCAAGTTTTGGCGGGACAACTACTAATAACACTCTTACTATGTCGGGTGCTTCAAAGACAATAAATGCATCCGTTACAATCGGCAATCTTACTATATCCGCCGGGACAACATTACCTTTAACAAATATCTTGACTCTTAACGGGAATCTCGCAATTAACGGAGGCGCAACGTTTGACAACTCAACAGCAAATCTCGATATAAACGTTGGTGGAAATTGGGTTAATTCAGGTGATTATAAAAAAGGCACTGAGACAGTTACATTAAACGGAACAAGCGGGACTCAAGCTATTACCTCAAACAGCAAATCATTCAACAAATTAACTATCAATAATTCCGGCGTAAGCGTCCAGCTTATAGACGCCATAACTTTAAGCAATAAATTCTATCTTCAAGCCGGCGCCTTTGACTGCAATAGCCAGAGCCAAAATTTCGCAGGCGATTTTCAGATTGACGGCGGCACAACTTATACCAAAGGAGGAACGCTTACCTTTAACGCAGGGACAAGTCAATCCTTCACAGATTCAGCCACACAGAATATAGGAACAGTAGTTATCACAGATGCTTCAACAAACCTCAATATGTCAAGCAAGTTAACATCCGATTCCATTTCAGTCCAATCATCCGGCACACTGACCACAGGCGCCAACAATCTTGATGTTGGCACGGGAGGTATAACCATATCCGCAGGCACAACCCTCAACGGCACAAACAGCATAATCACCTGCGAAGGCAACTGGGATAACAACGGAACATTTACCGCCAGCGCCTCAACAATTACTTTTGATGGTTTGGCAAGCGCCACCTTTGAAGCTGGCGCCGCATCCACTTACAACAACATCCAAATCAACAAAACAGATACTGATGCTAATGATAACGTTACTTTCCAAACAGATGCTGTGACAATAGACGGCGCATTAACAATAACCGACGGTGAACTAATTCAGCAGGTAGCTCTTA
>JAGLSL010000038.1 GCA_023135785.1 bacterium | reverse complement strand
CAGTGTAACAGCAGAGATTGAAAAAGGTGCAACTCTGACTGGCGCGATGAAGGTTCATCCTAATGTTTTTTCTTCGCTACAGCTAAGAATCGTAGAAATAGGAGAAAAGTCAGGCAAATTAGACGCAAGCTTATTTAAAATTGGAGATAATCTTGAACGCAACCACAAGATTCAGGCAAAATTGACAACAGGTTCCCTATATCCTGTTTTTTTAATTCACGCGGCGATTTTGATCCCTGCGGTTCCTACGCTTTTCCTGGACGGTTTTATGCCTTTTTTGGAAACAGTATCGGGAGCATTAATGTTCTTATACGGTTTTTTCTTTCTTATACTATTAATAGTAAAGATTTCCAACAGAATTTATGTATTGAAAAGTTTTTCGCAGTATTTTTTTGGTTATATTCCTATCATAGGCCCGTTGATAAAAAGACTTGCTATCGCCCGTTTTATGTGGAACTTAAGCGCGCTGCACAGCGCCGGAGAAAATATGGTAAGGGCGGTTAGCCTTGCGGCGGAAGGTTGCGGTAATATCCCTATCACAAATGCTGTTTTCAAAGTTTTACCCGACATAGAGCAAGGCGGAAGTTTAACATCAGCGTTTAGAAAGGTAAGATTTTTCCCTAGTCTTGTGATTGAAATGTTGTCCGCAGGTGAAGAGAGCGGGCAGATTGATGCTATGTTGGACAAAATAGCAGAGTACTATGAGGCGGAAAGTGATGAGATAATAAAAAGAATTATTATTATTCTGCCTATTTTAATCTACCTTGTGGTGGCGATATATATCGGGTCTATAATTATCAAATTTTATACGGGATACTTAGGTCAGTTCGACAACCTCTTTTAGTGTTTTTAGATTTTCCTTTTGAGTTTAGTTAAAATATAAATTTTAACGCTAATGTTGACATTGCGAACAATAGAAATTACAATTCGCTCGCCCTGTTAGACCCGCAAGAATAATAAATGTTTCAGAATTTTTTTTAACGGGTTTATAACTTTTTTAAATCGGGACAACTTATTTACACATTAAAATGAAAACTAAAAGTTTCTCCAAAATTGAAAATTTCTCTAAGATTTTAGGAATTCAGACATCCACTTTTATATGGAGTGTTGCCCTTATAGATGGAGAAAAAATTATTGGAGAATATGTCTTTGATTCGTACGGACGGCTTTCCCAAATATTAGTTCCCGCAATTGACGAATTGTTAAGTAAAACGGGAATAAAAAAAGAAGAAATAGAAGGCATTGCCGTTGCCAAAGGCCCCGGTTTGTTTACCGGAACTAGACTGGGCATGTCTGTTGCAAAAGGTTTATCTATCGGGTTGGATATTCCCGTTGTCGGCATATCCATATTAGATGCGCTTGCTTTTAATCTGTCGTATTGTACCTACCCAATTTGCGCTTTAATATCGTCTCGGGGACAAGACGTATTTTCGGCGTTGTATAAAGTTTCTAATCGGGGGTTTAAAAAAATAGAAAAAGAATCAGTTTTGGATATTGAAAAGCGGCTTAAAAAAATAAAGAAACCGACGATATTTATCGGTGAAGCCGCCGTAAGATATAAAGTTCTAATAAAGAAAAAATTAGGCAAATCGGCTATTTTTGCGCCTCTAGCCCTAAATTATATACGAGCTTCGGACATTGCTTTTCAGGCGCATGGTAAAATGAGCAAAGCTGGCAAACTTTCTTCATTGAATTTAAAAGCGCAATATTTAAGACCTGGCGTTGACTCCATTAGAAGTTCTGCCAACTGATATAATGGCAGGCAGTTGCCTTTGGCTGTTTACTTCTAACGGGGGGTTAAATAAAAAAGAGAAAATAATAATGAAAAAAAATGTATATACAGAATCGTTAAAACTGCACAAAAAATTAAAAGGCAAGCTGGAAATAATTTCTAAAGTGCCTCTTAAAACAAAAAAAGATTTATCTTTATTATATACACCCGGAGTTGCTAAACCTTCAGAAGACATTGCGAAAGATAAAGATAAATCCTATCTTTATACAGGCAGAGGTAATCTTGTAGCTGTTGTATCCGACGGCTCGGCGGTTCTTGGACTTGGCAATATCGGAGCCGAGGGTGCTATGCCGGTTATGGAGGGTAAATGTCTGCTTTTCAAAGAACTTGCGGGAGTAGATGCGTTCCCTATATGTTTGGATACGCAGGATGCTGATGAAATATGCGAATGCATAAAACATCTTGAGCCGAGTTTTGGAGGTATAAATCTTGAAGACATTTCTTCCCCGCGTTGTTTCTTAATAGAAGAAAAATTAAAAAAGATACTTAGCATTCCTGTATTCCACGATGATCAGCATGGCACAGCAGTTGTGGTGTTAGCCGCGTTAATTAACGCTTTAAAACTTACAAAAAGGAACCTTTCTCAGGTAAAAGCTATTATTAACGGTACAGGTGCCGCAGGTGTGGCAATAGCTAAACTTCTTTTGAACACAGGAGTTAAAGATATTCTAATGTGCGATAGAAGCGGAATTATTTATAAGGGGCGAAAAAACAATATGAATTTTATAAAAGAAGAAATCGCAAAAATAACGAATAAAAATAATTTAAAAGGTAATTTAAAAAATGCGTTTGTTTCAAGCAATCTGTTCATCGGTGTATCAGCGTCCAATTGTGTCACCAGGCAAATGGTAAAAACAATGGAAAAAGACCCGATAATATTTGCGATGTCCAATCCTATCCCTGAAATTATGCCCGATGAAGCAAAAAAAGCAGGCGCAAGAATAATAGGTACAGGCAGGTCGGATTTTCCAAATCAGATTAACAATGTATTGGGCTTTCCCGGTATTTTTAAAGGCGCTTTTTCCGTTAGAGCAAGCGTCATAAACGAAGAAATGAAACTTGCGGCTTCATATGCAATAGCTTCACTTGTGCCCGCAAACAAATTAAGCGAAGACTATTTTATACCTTCGCCTCTTGATAAAAAAGTCTCCGCTAAAGTTGCAAAAGAAGTGGCAAAGGCGGCGATAAAAACAAAAGTGAATAAAATAGATTTCAGCGATTAAATGAAACGGATTCCGGCGATTATTTTTTCTTATAATCATTGTAATCTATTTAGGAATCTCTGTAATCATCGTTTAAAATGATAAAAATAAAATCAAGACCGAAATTGAAAAAACCCATATTAATCGCCGCTTGGCCCGGAATGGGCGGTGTTGCTTTCAAAGCAGTTTCATATCTTATGCAGAAATTACCCGTAAAAGAATTCGCTGAAATTCCTTCAACTACTTATTCGCCGCCAACATCAATAAGCGCAAAAGACAATATAATCCAAGCGCCATATTTTCCTAAAAACAAGTTTTATTATTACAAAGATGCGGCATTAAAAAACGACATAATTCTGTTTCTCGGCGAAACCCAACCCTCATCATCAAAACAATACGAACTTGCTCGGGAAATAGTAGCATTTGCGAAAAAACTTAAAGTAGGATTGATATACACTCTTGCGGGAATGCTTATATACGAAGAAAACATAGCCGGATTAAAAGTATGGGGCGTTGCCACAAATTCTAAACTTATCGACAAACTAAAAACATATGAAGTAAAACCGATGAAAGCGGCATACATAAGCGGACTAAACGGTCTGCTTCTGGGAGTGGCAAAGGAATCGGGAATTTTGGGCGCGTGTCTTCTTGCGGAACTACCTTTTTATGCTTTGCAAATAGAATATACTCCGTCCTGTCTTGCCGCACTTGATGTTTTATCTAAAATGTTTAATCTAAAAATCGATATGAAACAGATGCAAGCTTCATCCGCCGAGGCAAAAAGACAGATAAAAAAACTTATAGACCATATAAGAGAAAATCTACTTGTTGAAGAAGGAGATGAGGCGCAAGGCGAAATGGAAGGGGATGAAGAAGAGGACGCTTCTAAAAAACTTGAAAAAGAATTGGGCATAAGTTCCGAAATCTCACCCCAGGTAAAATATAGAATAGAAAAACTATTTGATGTCTGCAAAAAAGACACTAAAAAAGCATTGGAACTAAAAGCGCTTCTTGATAAATGGGAGCTTTTCAAACACTACGAAGATAGATTCCTTGACCTATTCAAAAAGGAAAACCAATAAAAACCTCGCCGAAACTCGTAAAGTGAAGGCGGGTTTAAGAAGGAGAATCAGTAGGGTTGTTCTTAATAATATTGCTTGGGGTAAACGGGAAAAACATTTATCTACCATCGTTGCATTTAACCTGCAAGTCCTACAAATAATGATCCTATTAATGAAAACAACCAGCCGAATACTTTAAATATTTGCTTAAATATTGCATTTAATCCCCAGACCCCATCTAAAAATACAAGTAGAGTCAGCAAGAATATTAAAAAATTTGTCGTTGCTTGTTGTTGCTCTAATTCACCTCTAATAAAAATTCCAAATCCCCATTCATTTGGGCGTGCATAAGGGGACTCCTTGTTACAGTTTCCATCGAATTGATAAGTAATAAATTTTGTCGTTTCTCTATTTTCTGGTTCAACAGTACATCCTACCCACGCTTGCCCCTTTAGTATTATAGTTAATGGATTTGGCCACCAAAGTATGATTTCTTGGCCTGGATTTAGTTCCGGGAAAGAAAACTCTTCGTCTATTGGATGGTAAATTTCACATCCTTCGGCAGATCGCAATAGCATTCTTTTTATTTTTCCTTTAGGTGTGTTTTTCTTGTCAATATTTTTTATTTTTAGACCAAATTTAAAAGATTGACTTTGCACCAGATATTTTACTCCCTTGAAAAACTTTCTTTTTTTTCACAGGCAAAATCAATAAGTAATTTGTATTCGGTTGGTTGTTTTTTTTGTTGATTTTCTTCTATATTATTTTAGGGGCAGCCTCGTTTACTTCAATAGTTCCGAAAGAACATCTTTAAGGTTGTGGATATCTAATAAATCGCATTTCTTTTTGGTGAGTTTGAAACTTGAATTTTGACCTCGCCCCATAGATACTAAAGTTCCCACCTTGTTGGTTGCAATGTCTGCCTTACTATATGTTTGGAAAAGCAGTTTACTCGGAGTAACACCTAAACATATAATAAAATCGTATCTATAATCAAGACGAATATGATTAAATTGAAAACTACCCGCAGTATCTTCAGATGCTAACTTTACCTCAAAATTTTTATTTCCAATTGTTATATCTTTATCCCCAGTGCGTCCAAAATTTTCAGCAGTAAAGCCAAGTTCTCTCGCATATTGTGTTATAAATTCTTGCCCAGTATCTCCCTTACTGGTATTGCCTAAATGTTTAAAGGCTTCGTGAGGTTGTCCTGCCCACTTTTTATCTATTATTTTGCTTATCGCAACATCACGAAAAATTTTGAGAGGGTCAGACATTTAATTTTCCATTTTCTATTAATGCTTGTTTAATATGATACATAGAAATATGTCTACAATTATGTGCTGCAAGATTGCTGTATTTATCCCAATTTATACTCTTTAAAATTTTTGTGATTTTTCTTTTCTCTTTTTTAATTAAGATACCATAGCCACAACCATATTTTACTTTTGAAAAATTATTAACCAACTTTGGATATTTTCCAAAATATGTTCTTTGTAGAAAAGTATTGCAATTATCAATTTTATTCATACCGCACAATCTTTCTTTTCGTAAATCAACCGTAAACAAATCAATAAAAGGGTCGCATTCGCTTAAATCGGGTAAAGCAGGAGCATTGCCCTTTTTCCAAATCTGCCAAAGGGTATTTATCTGCGTTTTTTCTCCGTTGGGTAATACAAATAAATCGTTTGGAAGTTTTTCTGAATGGACTAATTTCATTCCTATCACTCTGTTTTTAGGACTACCCTTTCCATCACTCTGGAATGACATTGGCAAAATAAACCCCACATAATTGCAAAATTCTGCTGCACGATTTATAAAAGCTAATGCCAGCCAACCCCTATACCCAAACGGAGGATTTCCGATCGAGATACAGGGTCTATTGTCTGTATGATTTGGTTCCCAAGTTAAAAAGTCCTGCTGGACATATTCTTTATTATATTTTTCTACATCTATACCAATGCGATTTTTTTTGGGTAAAAGATTATAAAAAGAACCAGTCCCTGCACTTGGTTCAATAATCTTATAATTATTTAAAATCACCTTATCTTTTTTAAGAAATTTTTGCAATGAGTTCCAGCAATACTTTGCTACTTCGGGTAAAGTATTAAATTGGTCTAATCCAATTTCCCTACCACGAACCCAAATAGGGATACGGTCAGTATTTTGCCAAGCCTTATCTCTAATTGAAATTGCGTTCATCGTTTCTTTAATTATTATATCAAACATTAAAAATATAAAATAGTGGATAAAAAACTCTTTTTTACCTGTCAACTCCTAAAACTAACTTCATTGCCTTTTTTCTCCACGTAATAAATTTCTACTAAATTTAAACGTGGCTTTGTGCTTTATTTTCTCATAGCTTTCTTGCGCATCTTCTCCGGCATTTTTTCTATGGCATAGCGTAAGGCGGTTCGCGGCATAACTTGTTTGTTTTTCATTACATAATCAAAAACTTCTTTTTGATGTTTTTGGCTTGTTACCTTAAGGAGCCAGCCGTATCCTTTTTGGACCATATCGTCTTCATCAAGCAATAAGCTGTCGGCTATTTCAAAGATGTCTTTCAGGAACATTCCTTTTCTTGCGGGCAGAATAAGCGTTACTGCAGAAGCGCGTCTTACCCATCTGTTTTTGGACTTTGTCCACTTTTTTAGTTCTTTTATGAATTGTGGAAATTTTTCAATGAATGTTCCGATTGTATGGTTGCAGAATGTGTCGCACTGCGCCCAATTAGAGATATGGTTTTTAACCCATTTTTCGAAAGTTTTGAAATCCTTGGGTTCGTAATGTTTATGAAGAGCGCGTGACCAATTATAAGCTATAAAAGATTCTTCCATATATGCCGATTTTAAAAATTTTTCGCAGGCCGCAAATATATCTTTTTTGGGTTTGTGTTTTATGAGTTTAAAATGTTCTTTGGCTATCTTAACTACGAGAGGTGTTTTTACGCCGTGGGCTTTAATTTTTTCTTTGAAGAATTTTTGGATTGATTTTATATTTTTTTTGTTTGAGTTTCGTTTCAGTTTCCTGCGGATATCGGTGATTATATTCTTCATATTTTAATTCCTCCGATTTGGTGATATTATAACAAAAGTCTTTTTAAAAGTGCTCTACGGCGAGACAGATGAACCCAGCCCTTGTCTGTAAGGGCTGGGTAAAATTGACAATAGTCGTCTATTCTGGAAAAATACGCTCCGTAACATTAAAGGGAGAGATGGCTGAGCGGCTGAAAGCGTCCGATTCGAAATCGGATTTCCTGCAAGGGAACGGGGGTTCAAATCCCTCTCTCTCCGCCTTCGCCCGCCATAGCGGGCTTCGGCGGATACAATCCGCCACAGAAGAACGCGACGGTGGGCACTTCAATATGAATGTGAATTATTGTGTTTATATGTTGACTTGTAATGATAAAAAACTTTATATAGGTTGTACCAGTAACCTTAAAGAAAGGATTGAACGACATAGGAAAGGGAATGTTCCTGCTACACAAAATAGATTACCAATTGAATTAATGTGTTACATCTCTTTTCGCAATAAATATTTAGCTTATAATTTTGAAAAGTATCTCAAATCAGGCTCTGGAAGAGTATTTCTAAAAAGACATTTGCTATAGTAAATATTGTAAAATAAGAAATCTCTACTTACCAGTTATTACTTAAAACTTTAATATGCCCCGATAGCTTAGTAGGATAGAGCGCTTCCCTGCGAAGGAAGTAGTGGCCGTTCGAATCGGCCTCGGGGCACCATACAAAACTGGTTAACAATGGTTAAAAACGGTTAATATATGTTGCAAAATCTTTTACGTAACCTTTATTAACCAATATTAACTTCTGTTAACCTGAAGTACTGGAGGAGTGGCAGAGCGGTTGAATGCGACGGTCTTGAAAACCGTTAGATTCGTAAGAGTCTCAGGGGTTCGAATCCTCTCTCCTCCGCCAAAGTTTGCAAAGCAAATTTTGGCGAGATCTCGTCCACCATTTTGATGATGAGGCGGATCCGCAATCCTCATTCCGAAATTGATACGCCCCGATAGCATATTGGAGTTTAAATGTATTAGAATTAGCCCAAAAAACACCTAAAAACGCCGAAAAAGCGTCATTTTTTACATGTTTTTGCTTATTTTAGTTGATTTTTGTTAAAAAATGTGGTATTTTATGCTAAATCGGAATATAGTTCCGATTACCCCACAAAGTATCGGAAAAATATCCCTTCGGGAAATTTTTCGATGGTTTACATTGCGGGGACAACTAAATAAAAACCCGTGCTTTAGCGCGGGGAGATTCAATATATGAATTACGAATTCCGCAGAAAAAAAATAATAAAAAAGTTAAAACGTAAGGGGATAGATTCGTTTCTTACTCGTGAACAGGTTAATGTGCATTATTTATGTCCTTCATTTAAAGGCGAGGGTGTGATTCTTGTAACCAAGGATATTACATTTTTATTGGTGGATTCGCGTTATACCCAACAGGCAAAAATAGAAATTGCGGACGAAAAAGGGATTGAACTTGTCGAAATGAGGAAACCCTTTCTTAAGAGTTTGCTTAAATTATTTGCTAAAGCAGGTATAAAAAATACGGCTTTTGAAGTTGAGCATACAACTTATGACTTTTTTGAAACACTTAAAAAAAGCTGTAAAGGGATAAAACTTGAACCGACGAAAGGTTGGGTTGAGAATTTAAGAATCATAAAAGATGATGAGGAAGCTAAAAATATCCGCCGTGCTTGTAATATCATTGACAAGGCAATGACAACGCTTATAAAGAATATAAAATGGGGCAGGATGAGCGAGTTGGATTTGGCTAATGAGTTGGAATACGGATTAAAAAAGGAAGGTTCGGGACATCTGCCGTTTTATCCGATTATAGCTTCGGGAAGCAGAGCTTCTTTTCCACACGCACACCCTACCAATGAGCTTTTGCGGGAGGGCGAGCTTGTGATTATTGACTGTGGCGCAAGTTGTCAAGGGTATGGTTCTGACTTGACACGCACTATAGGTAAAAATATAATGGACGCAAAGAAAAAAGAGACATATAACCTTGTCCTGAAAGTTCAAGAAACCGCAATAAAAAATGTCAAGCCCGGAGTTAAGACTTCTGATTTGTGTAAGTTAGTACGCGAGATGTTTTGGGAAAAAGATGTTGCGCAATTTTTTATTCACGGACTTGGACATGGGGTTGGATTAAATATACACGAGGCGCCTTCTCTTTCTTCTCACGGAAGCGTGAATTTGAAAGAAGGGATGGTCATAACTATTGAACCGGGGATTTACATCCCCAATAAATACGGAGTTAGAATAGAAGATACGGTATTAGTCACTTCAAAAGGATGTGAAGTGCTTACCAGCCTTTATAAAAGTTGTTGGCAGTCCACGCCCTAAAGATTGTCGGGCAGGCTTCTTCTTAAAAAACACTATGGAAACTAGAACTGTTGTTCCCAACCAATTTACTAAAGGCATGTATATTCTTTACAACGGCGGGATTTTTTCTATCGTTGAGTTCCATCATATTAAAGTAGCACAGCGCCGAGCTACTATGGCGGTTAGAATGAAAAATATTGTTACGGGTCAGGTTTTGGAGCCCAGCTTAAGGTCGGATGAGACGATAAAACAGGTTATATTGGAAGACAAAAAAGTTACCTATCTTTATTCTGATGGGGGTCTATTCCATTTTATGGATACGGAAACAGGCAGGGAAATCTCCTTGTCGGATAAAAAAGTGGGTGACCAGAAATTTTATATGAAAGAAGGGGACAGCGTATCTATTGCCGAGAGCGGAGGAGACCCTATAACTTTAAAACTGCCCGTATCTGTCGTGCTTAAAATAGTTGAAACACCGCCGGGGTTTAAAGGAGATACAGCTGCAGGCGGTTCTAAACCCGCAATGCTGGAAACAGGTATTACCATTAAAGTGCCCCTTTTTGTAAAAGAGGGCGATATAGTTAAAGTGGATACTCGCACTGGCGAGTATTTAGAAAGGGCAAAATAATGGACCTAAAAGAGTTAAAAAAGATTATTGCGATTTTTCAGAAAGCGAAAATCGCAGAGTTGGAAGTGGAAAGCGAAGGGGTTCGGTTTAAGTTGAAAAAGGAAGTAAAGGAAAGAAAAACTTCTAATCGCAGGGAAATTCCCGCGGAAGTTATTTCTGTACCTGCTCAACCTTTGGAACAGACTCAGAAACAGCCACAAATACAAGAGCAAGAACCAAAACTAGAAGAGGGGACGCATGAAATAGTTTCTCCGATGATTGGGACTTTTTATTCTTCTCCTGAGCCTGATTCTGCGTCTTTTGTGGAGATAGGGCAGGAAATCAACGAAGACGATACGGTGTGTATCATTGAAGCAATGAAGATAATGAACGAGATAAAGGCAGATGTTAAAGGCAAAATTGTAAAAATGTTGGCGGAAAATGGTCAGCCAGTGGAATTTGGACAGCCGCTATTTTTGGTAGAACTTCCGCCTAAATAAAAAAACAGAAGACAGAAATCAGAGGGCAGATAACAGAAACCGGATTCTAAATAGAAAAAACTAAGAAAAATATGTTTTCAAAAGTACTTGTAGCAAACAGAGGAGAAATAGCTGTAAGAGTCATAAGGACTCTGAACGAAATGGGAATCCGTACGGTAGCCGTATATTCTCAAGCCGACAAAGATTCTCTTCATACCAAAATTGCCAATGAATCTATATGCATAGGTTCTGCGGCGGCTTCGGAAAGTTATCTTAATATGGCAGCGATAATTTCTGCGGCTGAGATAACAAATGTGGAAGCTATACATCCAGGTTATGGATTTTTGGCGGAGAATGCGCATTTTGCTGATGTGTGCTCGTCTTGCAATATAACTTTTATAGGTCCCTCGGCCGAAGCGCTAAGATTGATGGGAGACAAGGTTCAGGCACGCAAAATTATGAAAAAAGCAGGGGTGCCTGTTACTCCGGGAAGTGAAGATGTTGTTAATAATAAAGAAGAAGCCTTGAAACTTGCTAAAAAAATTGGTTATCCGGTTATTATTAAAGCTGCAAAGGGCGGTGGTGGGAAAGGGATGAGAATAGCTTACAATGACGGAAAGTTTGTTTCTTTGTTTATCGCTTGCCAAAGAGAAGTAGAAGTAGCGTTTGGAGATGCGAGTCTTTACATTGAAAAATTTATGCCATATTCCCGCCACATAGAGGTGCAAGTATTGGCAGACAAAAAAGGAAATGTGCTTACTCTTGGAGAAAGGGATTGCTCAATTCAAAGAAGATATCAGAAGCTATTGGAAGAGTCTCCTTCTCCTGTCGTAAATGCCAAAGAAAGAAAGAAACTTTTCAAATATACGGCGGAGGCGGTGAAAGCTATAAATTATACAAATGCGGGAACCGTGGAATTTCTTATGGATAAGGCGGGACAATTTTATTTTATGGAGATGAATACCAGGTTACAAGTAGAGCATCCCGTAACAGAAATGGTTTGCAATATAGATTTAGTAAAAGAACAAGTTCGCATCGCTTCGGGCGAACTTATAGGATATTCTGCCGATTCGACCCAGCCCAAAGGATGGGCGATAGAATGCAGAATAAATGCCGAAGATATCAATGCGGATTTCATGCCTTCTCCGGGTAAGATAACAAATCTTCGTTTGCCCGGAGGCCCTTTTGTTAGGGTGGACACGCATCTTTATAGCGGCTATATTATTCCTCCGTATTATGATTCTTTGTTGGCAAAATTAATTGTGTGGGGAAGGGACAGAAATGAAGCTATTGCCCGTATGAAAAGAGCGTTAGACGAATTTATTATAGAGGGAGTTAAAACTACGATTCCGTTTCACAAACGACTAATATCGCATCCTTTTTTTATTAAAGGCGACGATTATTCGGAATTACTTGATAAAATTTTAAGCAGGCAAAGAAAGGTCTCTGGTCTCTAGGGAGTCGGAGAACCAAAAGGAGGGTTACAATGAGAGTGTATAACGGGTTTATGTTGTTTTTAGCCACGGTAGTTTTTATAGGGCTGGGAGTATTATTAATTTTATTTAGCTTGGATGTAATTACAGTAGACGCATTGGTTAAAGAGCACAGTTTTAAGATTCTTATTGGTGGGATTAGTTTTGCTCTATTAGGGATTGTGGAAATAATTATAGCTGTACAGAGTTTAAACAAAATGCCGGTAGTGGCGTTTAGCAATCCTTTGGGAGAAGTAAGAGTTGCATATGACGCGCTTGAAGGTTATGTCAAAAGTCTAAGCACGGAAATACACGAGATAAAAGACGCCAAACCACAAGTAGTTGCAGGTAGAGACGGCATTGAAATCCATGCTCGATTAGTCGTAGAAAGAGATGTCAATCTTCCCGAACTTACTTCTAAGTTTCAAGATTTGGTGTCGAGATATGTTAAGGACGTAATGGGAATAGACAGCATTACTGCCATTAAAGTTTATGTACAAAGAATTGCGACGAGGAAAGACCGTTCTGTTCAAGAAGAAACTTTTTCAGAAGAAGAGAACACGTAAATCATAGATATAATAAAATTTATAGTAAAAAAGAAAGGCAACTTGTTTGTGAGTTTACGAGACCTGTTTTTCTTGAACTTTGCGATCTATCATAATTTTTGATAAAGGAGGTTGGTGTTTTGTCCTTAAAAAATAAATCTCGAAAATCTAAAAAGAATCCTCTGGGTACGCCCAGTATTAAACAGACAAAAGGCGTTGCTCGCCCATTAGATGTTTTTCCGCTTCTTCCTTTGAGAGATGTGGTTGTCTTTCCTTATATGGTTGCTCCGCTTCTTGTCGGACGCCAAGTGTCTATAAATGCAGTAAACAGGGCATGGGCAAACAAAAGCAGAACAATAGTTCTTGTTACTCAAAAAAACCCCTCGATAGAGATTATTACGCCTCAAAATTTATATAAGGTTGGAATTTTAGGGAAAATAATTCAGGCTGTAAAAATGGACGAGGGCTATTTTAAGGTTCTTATCGAAGGTCTAAAAAGAGTAAAAATAAAATCTTTTTCTCAGTTTTCCGGTAAAGGGAAAGCAGGGACGTCCATGACGGCGGAAGTTTCTTATGAAGACGATGATACGTTTTATCAGAAAGAAGTTGCTTCGGTTTCCTTTGACAATTCTTCCTTGCATATCGCAAAAGAAGCAATGCTTATTAATCAGGTAAAAAATGAATTCAAACAATACGCTAAACTCAATACAAAGACGTTATCTTCGCGTGCTTCTTTATCGGGGCAAGGTGGTAATGATTATATGAATTCCGTTCAACAGATATCTCAGGCTGGAAAACTTGCGGATATAGTCTCTTCTTATCTTCCGTTAAAAACACAGGCCAAACAACAACTACTTGAAATATTCTCTCCTCATATAAGGTTAACTAAAGTATCTGAACTGTTGAAAACTGAAATTGAAGTTATAAAAGTTGAAGAAAAAATACACGGAAAAGTTAAAGAGAAGATACGTAAAACGCAGAAAGAATTCTATCTGCAGGAGCAAATGAAAGCGATTCAGAAAGAATTGGGAGGAGAAGAAGACCCCGACATTTCTTCTTTAAAAGAAAAAATTCGCAAAAGCGGTATGCCCAAAGAAGTGGAAAAAAGAGCTTCGGCAGAGGTTGCAAAACTTTCCAAGATGATGAGCATTTCCCCTGAGGCTACAGTCATAAGAAATTATGTTGAATGGTTAACCAATATGCCGTGGAGCAAAGAAACAAAGGACAAGCTTGATATAAAATGGTCTGAGAAAATTCTAAACGAAGACCATTATGGTCTGGAAAAGGTAAAAGAAAGAATTTTGGAATATTTGGCGGTTAGAAAACTTGTTGGCAATCCAAAGGGTCCTATTTTGTGTTTTGCGGGACCGCCGGGAGTTGGTAAAACATCTATCGCTAAGTCCATTGCAAGGGCTTTAGGCAGGAAATTTGCCCGCATTTCATTGGGCGGAGTAAGAGACGAAGCTGAAATAAGAGGTCACAGAAGGACATATATCGGCGCTTTGCCGGGGAAAATAATTCAATCCATGCATAAAGCCGGAAGCAAAAACCCTGTTTTTCTATTAGACGAAATCGATAAAATGAGTATGGATTTTCGAGGCGATCCGTCTGCGGCACTACTTGAAGTGCTTGACCCGGAACAAAACACTCAATTTAATGACCACTACTTAGATGTTGATTTTGACCTTTCAAAGGTTATGTTTATAACTACTGCAAATACTCCATACGCTATACCTCTCTCACTTTTAGATCGCATGGAAATTATTGAGTTTGACGGATATTCGGAAGAAGAAAAAAAACAAATAGCGCTTAAGTTTTTAATATCGAAATTACAAAAATCGCACGGTTTTAAAGAGGGGGAAATATCCATTTCCAATGAAGCGCTCCATAAAATAATAAGATATTATACCCGCGAAGCAGGAGTAAGAAGCCTAGAGCGGGAACTTTCCGCTGTTTTCAGAAAAATGGCGCGAAGAAAAGTTGAAAAGAAATATTCTAACACAAAGAAAAAAGGTGAAAAAATAAAATTTATTGTTACTGAAAAAATGGTGGAAGAACTCCTATTACCTCCGAGATATCATCATCTGATAGCGGAAGAGAAAGATGAAGTAGGGGTTTCTATCGGGCTTGCCGTAAGCGAGACCGGAGGGGAAATTCTTCTGGTTGAAGCAACTGTTATGGAAGGCAAGGGAAAACTTGCCCTAACAGGACAATTAGGAGAAGTAATGCAGGAATCGGCTCAAGCGGCTTTGTCGTACATTCGTTCTCATCATAAAGAGAAATTAAAACTCAAGAAAGATTTCTATAAAGATATTGATATTCATATCCATGTTCCCGAAGGCGCGATTCCCAAAGATGGTCCTTCTGCGGGAGTTGCCATGACAGTTGCTATGGCTTCGGCATTGGCTAAAAAGCCTGTTAGAAAAAAAATAGCTATGACAGGAGAAATTACCCTAAGAGGCAAGGTTCTTCCTGTGGGAGGTATTAAAGGCAAAGTTTTAGCAGCCTATCGTGACGGTATTAAGACGATAATTCTTCCCAAAGAAAACGAAAAAGATTTAATAGGAATTCCTGCTTATGTTAAGAAGAATATTAAGTTCTTACTCGTTGAAGAAATCGGCCAAGTTTTTGAAAAAATATTTACCCCGTTAGAGATGAAAAGGTAAAGTTTGAGCAAAGCGTTATATATAATAAAAAGCAAAAGATTATATACAGGTTTAACTAAGGTTTACGTCCCGATATTACATCGGGACTATCTCTAACGGGGTTTACCCCGTAAGAAATAGCCAAATAATTTTACCTACAAAAAGAAACTGTTTTAGCCCAAATTAATTTTATGATTAAAGCGATTATATTAGATTGGGGCGGTGTGTTGATAGACAATCCCGTTGCCGGATTTATGACGTATTGTTCCCAATATTTAAAAGTGCCTAAAAAAACTTTCATAGAAATCACTTCCAAATTCTACGAAGATTTTGCAAAGGGCAAAGTTACCGAGAACGCATTTTGGAAAAACGCATGCTTTTACCTAAATGTTGCGGTTCCGTCTGTTTCCTCTCTTTTAACAGAAGCGTTCAGGGCTGTGTATTCGGAAAAGAAAGAAGTTTTTTCAATAGTATCTTCTCTAAAAGATAAAGGATATAAAATTGCGCTTTTATCAAATACAGAAATGCCTATGGTGAATTTTTTCCGTGAAAAAAAATATAGTTTTTTTGATTTGACGGTTTTCTCTTGCGTGGAAGGGGTTACTAAACCCGATAAAAAGATTTATGAGATAACTTTGGATAGATTAAAAATAAAACCGCAGGAAGCAGTTTTTATAGATGACAAAGAAGAAAATATTCTCTCTGGGAAAGATTTGGGAATAAATACAATTCTTTTTAAGAATCCTCAGCAGTTCAAAAAGGAACTGTTATCTTTATTGTGATTTTAATATTTTCGTTTTATCAATAATTTTTCTATATACGGAAATTTATTGAATAAAATATCTTTTAGCATATCGTAATTCTCAAGCGCGGGACTTTCTTTTAATAAAGCCTCAGCATCTTGTTTTGCTTTCTCAAGCAGTTCTAAATCTTTTATTATATTGCCCAGTTTTATTTCAGGGAAACCATGTTGTTTTGTGCCGAGAAGTTCACCGGGGCCGCGTATTTCAAGGTCTTCCTCCGCAATTTTAAAACCGTCCGAGGTGGAAGTCATTGCTTTTAGACGTTTTTTACCTTCCTCTGTTTTTGGATTAGATACCAGAATGCAATAAGACTTGTGTTCGCCTCGTCCTATTCTGCCACGCAATTGATGAAGTTGCGCCAATCCAAATCTCTCGGCGTTAAGGACAACCATTACGGTTGCGGATGGTATGTCTATTCCAACTTCTATTAAAGATGTTGCCACAAGGATATCAGTTTTTTTATTGCGGAAAGCTTTCATTATTTTTTGTTGCTCTTCTTTTTTTATCCTGCCGTGTAAAAGCGCAAGTTTATATGATGAGAAAACGTTTTCTTTTAGAAATTCAAAAATTTCAGTAGCGGAATCCACTTCCAATTTTTCCGATTCTTCAATGAGAGGAGTAACTATAAAAACTTGTCGTCCTTTATCCAATTCTTCTTTTATAAAATCGTAAACTTTGTCTTTGTCTTTTTCGTCTATCCAAAAAGTTGAAGTTTGAGCCCTGCCTGCAGGCAATTCATTAAGCGTAGATATGTCCATATCTCCGTATAAAGCCAAGGCCAATGAACGAGGAATAGGCGTTGCGCTCATTATCAATATTTCGGGTTTATGGCTAAAAATATCCATAAAATGCGTTCTTTGCAAAACACCGAATTTATGCTCTTCGTCTATGACCGCAAGCCCCAAATTTTTAAATTCAACATTTTCCTGCAAAAGAGCGTGTGTCCCAATTAAGACATCTATTTTGCCGTCTTTTAGTTTTTTAAGGATTTCTCTTCGTTCTTTTTGTTTTTGCCCTGAAATTATAAGCTCTATTTCCATTCCCAAAGATAACGCGAATTTTTGCAGTGTAATATAATGCTGTTCGGCTAAAACCGCCGTAGGAGCCATTATTGCTGATTGATAACCGTTATCTTTTGCAAGAATAATTGCCCCAAGGGCAATTACCGTTTTCCCTGAACCGACTTCACCGTGCAATAATCTCATCATGCGAGTAGTCGAAGTCATATCCTCTTTGATTTTATTCAATACTTTTTTCTGCGAGTTTGTTAAGGAAAACGGCAGGATTTCTTCTAATTTTTCGAGCAATTCGCCTTCGCTCTTAAATGTTGTCTTTTTATTTTCCTTCTTCATATTTCTCATAAACACAAGACCCAACTGTAGAAATAAAAATTCTTCATATATAAACCTTGTTCTGGCTGTTTCTTTATCTTCTATGCTTTCGGGAAAATGAATGTTTTTTGTGGCTTTTTCAAAACTCATCAATTCTTTTGCATTTATCAGGGCCTCGGGCAAATACTCATAAAGAAAACCATCTGCATCTGATTCTTTTAAAATTGTATCTACTAAAGTTCTTAAATAACGCATGCCTATTTTACCGGTAAGAGGATAAATAGGAACAATTCTACCCGTATGGACGGGATCGTTTTTTTCTACTAATTCAAATACAGGATGAACTATTTGTTTCTCGCCAAACCCCGTTACTTTGCCCGATAAAATAATCTCTTTGTCTATAGGCAGAAGTTTTTTCATGTATGGTTGGTTAAACCATACGCAGACAATCCTGTCAGTTCCGTCATCAATAATTGCTTTTGTTATGCGCTTTCTTCTGGCAGTAAACACATCGTCTCTTACTCTAATTTCTCCTTTTACGGTTACATAATCTCCAAAATTTACCTTTGAAATGGGAGTAAATTTCGAGCGATCTTCATAGCGAAGAGGAAAATGCGTCAACAAATCTCTAACCTTAACAATTTCTAAATTCTTAAGATAAGAAGCTCTTTTGGGCCCTACGCCTTTTACATACTGAATAACTCTTTCCAAAAAAATTAATGATTTTGATTCGTTTAATAACTTTTTGCTTTTTTGCAGTGTCTTTTTTCTTTCATCGACATTTTGCGAAGCATAATCGGAAAACATTTTTTTAAGAACACTAAATCGTTTTAATAGGTATTCTGGTTGCGGATATTCTAAAGCTTTATTAACCCAGTGATTTATATAATTTTTGAAAGAAGGGGTGAGCGAAAGACTCTCAATGTTGGACTTATTTCTAAGCTTACGTTCTAATAGAGAAATTATTTCTACAACAGACGGTTGATTAGACATCTTACATATTGAAACTATGCCCAAAATACAGTTTTCTTGCTGTTGGGTTATTGAGTAATTCTTTCGGGGTCCCTTCGCAGGTTATTTTGCCCGAAGAAATGAGATATGCTCGGTCGGTAATTTTTAAAGTGTCTTTTACGTTGTGGTCTGTAATAAGTATGCCGATGCCTTTCTCTTTTAATGAATTAAGAATGTTTTGTATATCTTGAATTCCAAGCGGGTCGATTCCTGTAAACGGTTCGTCAAGTAGCAAAAAATAGGGTGATAATAGAAGAATTCTTCCTATTTCTACTTTTCTTCTCTCACCTCCGGAAAGAAAGTAAGATAAACTGTCTTGTATTATCGTAAGCCCCATTTCTTCCAGTGTTGATTCCATTTTTTTTTGTTTGTCTTCTTTACTTATGGGTAGGAATTCAAGTACTGCATTAAAATTGTCTTTCACAGTCATTTTCCTAAAGATAGAACTGTCTTGTGGCAGGTATCCTAACCCTTTTCTTGCTCTTAAATATAAAGGCAGGTTTGAAATATTATGACTGTCTAAATATATGTCACCCTTATCAGGTTTGTATAATCCCACCATCAATCTAAAAGTAGTTGTTTTGCCTGCGCCATTGGGACCTAGGAGACCGACAATTTCGCCTTTGCTTACTTTTAGAGATATGTCTTTGACTATTTGTTTTCTGCCTAAAGATTTAACTAAATTTCTGCCTTCAAATTGCATGGTTACACTTCGCTTTAAAATTAAACATCAAAAATCAAATATCAAAATTACATATTAAAATGTAAAAAGGCGAACCCAGTGTTAACAAGGTTTTATTGATTGATTTTACTAATATCAAGTATTTCGCATCAAGAATTCTGTTTCTCATTTTCAACTTTGATTTGTCATTTTGCATTTTTATTTTTAATTTCTTCATTATTTCCCGTACTGATTTCCCCTTTTACACCTTTTGTTATATTAATAATCTCTTTTGCTGTATCAAAACTAATTTCTTCTCCCTTAAACATCGTCTTGCCGGAAGAAATCCAAGCAGATTTTTCTAAAAGTATTAAGTCTTTGTCGGGATATATTTCTATTATCTCTGCGCCACATTTCTGTTTTTCTCTTATCAGGTCGGCATTTCCTTCGGCTGTTATCTTTTCTACTTCGTCTTTTTCATCAAAAAATATAATCATTTTATCCGCAGTAATATTGCCTTCTTTGGATATCATGGTTGCGTTGCCGGTAAATATGGCTGTTTTTGCTCCGTATTCCCATCTTAAGGAATCTGCCGTAATCTGGCGTTTATATAAACTCTCGTCATTTATTTTAGAAATCTCTTCGCCGAATGTTATTGGTATAGCGCTTAAAATAAAGAAAGAAACAAATATTAACCCTGCAAAGAAACCAGCCTGCTTCTTGGTTACGAGTAAGTAAAATCCTAATCGTCTCAAAGGAATTATCTTATTTAAATGATAGTTTTTTCTCATTGTTTAATTGATTCGCATTGTAACATCTTTCTTAATAGTCATTATATCCCCGGATGGAGCAAATTCTATGCCTTCGCCTTTAATATTCCATTTTTCAGCTTCTATTTCTACTTTGTCTTGTGTATGCATAGTTTCGGATATGGAGTCCCACGATAGACTGTCGCATTTTATGTTTGAATTTAGATAACCTATTACTTGAACATTATTTTTTAAATATATCTCATCTCTCTTTTCTGCTGAAACATTTTCTTTCACTACTCCGTCATCTGCTTTTATTGTAAACGAGTTTTTGTCTTTGGGGTAAAATTTTACTTTTACTCCTTTAAGTGTTTTTACGTTTTCGTCAAATTGCGCAGAATCTGCCTCAAGTTCCCACTTGATAATTTCTCCGTCCATTTTTTTTGCTCTGAATCCTTTGGTTATGGATTGAGCGAAAAGCAGGGTTAAGCACAAAGGCACAAAGGCACAGAGGCACAGAGTTGCCTTTTTTATTTTTCTTTGTGCCTGTGGTATTCTATTCACTTTTTATGATTTTTGAATTTGGAAGAATTGCTCCTACAGAAATAACGAATCTCATTGCGTCTTCCACCGAGATGTCGAGGGGCATGACATCTTTTTCCGGCAACATCAGCAAAAATCCGCTTGTTGGATTTGGAGCTGTTGGCAGAAAAACACTTACATGCGGTTCTTCACTCTTACCGACAATCCCATTTTTTATAGTCGATGTTACAAATCCTACTTGATATATACCCGCATGAGGATATTCTATGAGAACAACTTTTTGGAGAACTTTTAATCTCTGGCCGAAGAAAGTGTGAGACATTTTCTTTGCTGTCTCATAAACCCATTTTACAACCGGAATCCTATGTAGAATTTTTTCCGTTAAATCTAGAATTTTTTTCCCGAAAACATTTCTTGCGGTAATACCTATCATAATTATTGCAAAAATACTTAAAAGGATTATGCTTATTGACCAGAAAGCTTTTGCGAATAAAGATGTCTCTGTCGGCAGTAACGTTAGAGAAGCTGCAATAATCTTTGATACAAAAAACCATAAAATCCATAGGGTAATGGTTATGGGAAGAACGATGAAAAATCCTGTTAAAAAATTATTTCTTAATCCTCTTCTTATGCTTCTGCCCTCTTTTTCTTCCATTTTTATCCCTCCCGTAGTACTCCCGTAGGAGTACGGAGTCCCCCCTGCTAGTTTTCCTTGCCCCGTGAAATGCAAAGCATTTCCGGGGCTTTGGTCCTTGAAATTCTATAGAATTTCTAAGGGGAAAACAGAGGGGAGATCTATTTCTCTTCCCTTCTTTTAATTTTTCTCTTTTAATGACGTAAGAATTTTTTCCTGTTTAGCCCACATCTTTTCCTTTGACTTAGATGTGTAGTCGGTTTCTCCCAAAAGATGCAAAACACCGTGTATTACCAGTCTTGCAAGCTCATCTTCTAATTTCTCCTTATATGTTTTTGCTTGTTCTTTGGCTTGCATCAATGAAATTGCTATGTCTCCAAGATATGGCGAACGTTTTTCCCCGTAAGGAAAAGCAAGCACATCCGTAGGTTCATCGGTATTTCGAAACTTTTTATTAAGTTGGCGTATTTGGTGTTCGTCTGTTATAAGAATGCCTAAAGATTTTTTTTCTTTACCCATAAACGATAGGGTTTTCTCTCCGGCTTGGAGTATTATATTGCGGTATTTGTTTGCTTTTTTATTCTCTTGTATTTGAATGTCCATTTTTATCTTTCGTGTCTTTTTCCGCGTCTGTTTCCTCGGAAGACGGATATTTGATTCGGCTATGGAAGGTTCCCGTAAGAGATTGAATCAAACTTTCCTGAATCACGTGCAAATCATTAAAGTTAAGTTGAGATTCGTCAAGTTGTTTTCCCAGGAGTTTTTCATTTGTTAACTTTTCTACCAAATGTCTTATTCTTGCGGGCGATGGGTCCTCAAGTGTGCGGGAAGCCGCTTCTACGCTATCTGCCAACATTACAATTGCGGCTTCTTTGCTTTGAGGTTTGGGACCAGGATAACGGAAAGAATCTTCGTCAACCGTATCGTTGGATTCTTTTTTCAAGGCTTCCTGATAAAAGAAAGAAGTAAAAGTTGTGCCGTGATGTTGATTTATAATATCCCGAATTTTTTGAGGCAGGCGGTATTTCTCTGCTAATTGAACCCCTTCTTTTACATGAGAGATAAGAATTAAACTAGAAAGCGCAGGGTTTACTTTTTTATGCCTGCTCTTGGAGTTTAAGCTTAAATTTTCCGCAAAGTATGGCGGGTTTTTTATTTTTCCTATGTCGTGGTAATAAGCGCCCACTTTTGCAAGTAACGAGTTTGCATGTACTTTTTCTGCCGCCGCTTCAGCTAAATTTGCAACCATTAAACACGACTGATAACTGCCCGGAGCTTTTTCTCTTAAATTAACCAACAAAGGATGAGTCAAACGTGATAATTCTAATAGTTTAGCCTCGGTAATTTTCCCGAAAAGGTTTTCTAAAAAGGGCAATATTTCCAACGCTAAAAAGGCTGAAACCAAAGCGCTTCCTACAACGTATAATCCTTGTATCGCAATGTTTTTGACGGTCCATCCTTGTGAAAGCCCCCAACTTATTATGAATACTGCTCCAATGCTTCCTGCTACAAGCCCCATTTTAAATAAGTCTCTGCGTTTGTGTATAAAAGGAATACTCAAAGCAGCTAATCCGCCCATCATTATAAAAGTAAAAACAACGTCTATTCTGAAATTTGATATAAATCCTATTAGTCCTCCCAAAATTATTATACAGGCAAGCGCTTCGCGTCCACCAATCAATGAAGCAAGTAGTATCCCCGTTAAAACTGCAGGAATGCTATATTGTGAGAGTGTTGTTTTGGAAAATCCGTGTGCTATTAAAAGTGTTCCGAAATTGATTAAACAGAAAATTAAAAATTTAAGAGGATGCTTTATAACAGAAGCATTATATTTGGAAAGATAAAACAGCATTAAAAATAAGAAAAGGAATACACATAAAGCTATCCCTGCGATTTGCGGCAGGTTTGCATTCAAATCCTGCAATAAGTTCATGGATTTTAAAACAAGCCCGAGTGTAGCTATATAAAAAATAATGCCGATTAAGCATGTGTTGACTTTACGCACATATTCCAGCGGTTTCCTGAAATATTTAAGCTGTTTCTTTATAGTAAGGTAAAGTTTCTTTTTTATTCCGCTTTTTGGGCGGACCAGCTTTACGTCAGTTTGTTTTTTTGTTTTTCTGTTTTTCATAGGCTCTTATAATTTCTTGCACCAACTTGTGTCGAACAACGTCTTTTTCCGTGAAATATGCAAAGTCAATGCCTTTTATACCCTTAAGGACATGTTGAACTTCTATAAGACCCGAAGCAGTGCCTACGGGTAAATCAATCTGTGTAATATCTCCCGTAACTATAACTTTAGAATCAAATCCCAAACGCGTCAAGAACATCTTCATCTGTTCGGGCGTGGAATTTTGAGCTTCGTCCAGCACGATAAAGGCATCATTAAATGTTCTGCCCCTCATATATGCAAGCGGTGCTATCTCAATTATATTTCTTTGCAAGTATTGATGCAATTTCTCCGTTTCCAACATTTCATATAAAGCGTCATAAAGCGGACGAAGATACGGATTGATTTTTTCCTGCAGGTCTCCGGGCAGAAACCCCAATTTTTCTCCCGCCTCAACGGCAGGACGCACCAAAATTACTCTGCCGGTTCTATTATTTGCCAAATAATGCACCGCCATAGCCATTGCAAGATATGTTTTTCCCGTTCCCGCGGGGCCTATCGAGAAAACAATTTCGTTTTCCTTTATAGATTCTATATATCTCTTCTGGGCGGGATTTTTGGGAACGATATATTTTCTTTCGGCGGGAATCTCTATCCTGTCTTGTATAATTTTCTCCAAATTGCCTGCTTTATCTTTATTTGTTTTTTGCATCGCAAAAAGAATATCGTCCTCTGTTATATCCTCCTTGTTTTCAGATAACAACAATATCTTGTCCATAAACTTTTTGGCTTTAGACACCTGCGCAGGTTTTCCTTTTAGAGCTATATCCTCGCCTCGGCCTATAACGACGATATCAAATTCCTTTTCCAATAGATGTGACAATTTGTCGTTTCTGCCAAGTATCTTTAAAGTTTGCTCTTTATTGGCAAGAGAGATTCTTCGAGTGGTTGTTTTCCGCATCTGTTAATAAGATATTAAAGAACAGACAGAGAGAAGTCAACTGTGTAAGTGTATGGTTTATGGTTTCTGGTATATAGTACATAGTATATGGTATGTACTATATAAAAGACTAAATACCAAATACTATGTACTGTCCCTCGTTTATTTATATCCGCGCCACCACTAAATCGCCTACCTGCGATGTAGTATATCCCATTTTACCCGCGCCTAATGATTTCAATTCTTTGCGGACGATATCTATTACCGCGTTCTCAATCGCTTTTGCCGCTTCCGCTTCGCCCAAAGTTTCCAACATCATAGCGCCTGCGCAAATTGCGGCTAACGGGTTAATAACATTTTGACCCGTATATTTCGGAGCGCTTCCGCCGATTGGCTCAAACATAGAAACGCCTTCGGGATTGATGTTTCCGCCTGCGGCAATTCCCATCCCGCCCTGAATCATCGCGCCCAAATCGGTTATGATATCGCCGAACATATTATCCGTAACGATAACATCAAACCATTCGGGATTTTTAACAAACCACATAGTTGTCGCGTCAACGTGAGCATAATCGGTTTTAATATCAGGATATTCTTTTGCCACCTCGTTGAAAGTTCTCTGCCATAGATCCCAGGCGAAAGTTAAAACATTTGTCTTCCCGCAAAGAGTCAGTTTTTTGCCTTTATTCCGTTTTTTAGTCACCTCAAAAGCGTAACGGATACAGCGCTCTACACCTTTTCTCGTGTTATAGGAAATCTGAGTCGCCACTTCATCCTTAGTTCCTTTATTCTGGAACTCACCCATGCTCTTATAAAGCCCCTCTGAATTTTCCCTAACAACAACAAAATCAATATCTTCTGGCTTCTTATCCTTTAGTGGACAAAACGCCTCATTATAAAGTTTTATCGGACGCAGATTTATATATTGGTCAAGCGAAAATCTTAAATTCAATAAAATACCCGTTTCCAATATGCCCGGTTTTACATCGGGATGACCTATCGCGCCCAGATAAATTGCCGAATATTGCCTTAATTCCTCTATATCTTCTTTATCCAGAGTCTTGCCTGTCTTTAAATATCTTTCACCGCCAAAATCAAAAGTTTTTGTTTCATACTCAAAACCAAACTTTTTACCGGTTGCTTCAAGCACCTTCAGACCTTCATTTACCACCTCTGTCCCCGTTCCGTCACCGGGAATAACCGCAATTTTATATTTAGCCATTTTTGCTCCCCCTTTTAGTTTAAGGTCGGTATTATGAAGAATAAATCCTTTTCAGTCAAGCCCCGAAGCACTCTTCTGATTTAATCAGAAGAGTGCGGAGCCCCCCCCCGTAGTACTCCCGTTGGAGTACGAAGTCCCCCCTGCTTTGATTTCAAGGAAATCAAGGGGGGATCGTATCCAGTACTTAGCATCTAGAATCTATCCTAACGTCTATAGTCTAATGTCTAAAGTCCATTTACCATTTCTCATCATCTCAACCCGGCGCCTACATATATTGCGGCTTCTTTTTTATCCTTAAGAAGCTTGATGAAAGCTTTGCCATCGCCCCGAAGTAATTTTCTTGATAATTTAAGCTCAAGACCTAAATTTTTGCCCATCTCATTTTTAATCCTGAATTTGATCTCATCTTTTTTGGTAAGTCTGGCATCGGCCCCAAACTTAATAACCTTGGGCCTGCCTCGCCAGTTTTTAATGGCGGAAGTGGCAGAAGTGGCGGGCTTTTCGTACTTAATTTCGAACAACAGTCCAACATTTCGCTTTATCTTCCATTTGCCGTAAAGGACTAAAGTCCTTTTAAACGGCTTCCTTCTGTTAGAGCCCCCTATGCCGATTTCGTATTTTATATACTTTTCGTGCAGAAACCCCAAGCCGGTCCGGAAATCAAAAACCGATTTCCCTTTCGGGCTTAGTTCATAGGACAACTTGTTTCGCTTGGTGATATCAAAAGAACCTTTGAAAATGAGGGTTTCTTTAAGTGTTTTTTTGCGTATCAGCTGGGCTTTCTCATATTTATAAACTATCCTGTGCTTCTTATCAATTTCCCAGATGCCGTCAAAGGTTAGGGTATCGTGCCTGCCTTCACCCTTCTTTACCCTGAAGGTTAGGCGATTATGCTTATCCGCCTGCCACCTGCCTTGCAGTTTTAGAATATTTCTTGTATCAAGATTTTCCTCGGACCTTGTCGTTACTGCAAAAGAGAGGGAACTTGAAGAAACAGATACTATCTCACCCTTTAAAGTAATCTCATCCCCCATCGTCTGCCTGCGCCAGTTATCCAACGTAAGCACTAAGTCATGATTTTTATTTAAAGACCATTTACCTCTTAGCTTTACCTGATGCGGCGCCTTGCTCTTTGTATCAAGCCCATACATCGGAGCTTTGATATGGTAAATCAGGGTCCCATTTGGACCTGTTTTGAACTTTCCGTCCAATACCCTGCGGAAACGAGACAACGGAAGTTTTCTACCGGTTTCCTCAACAACCAACCGATTATACGGATCCACCTCATAGCGCAGTTTTTCTTTTGCCATTTATTTTGGATTGAGTCTAATGTCTATTGTCTAACGTCTAGTATTTAGCCAGATATCACTTACTTCATTAAATAATTTTGCATCATCAAAATCGGCAGGGAGGATATCTTCGGAACGTTTGTTAAACAAATTATAACCTTGCTTATAAAACCCGTTCGTTACGAGTTCAGAACAGATCAAACGTTTTTTGCTGTTGAAAAGATTTCTCAAAAATAAAAACGCTCTGCCTAAATAACCCGCAATAATAGGAAAACGCAAAAGCTGAAGGTAATCATATGGGATATTGTTCATAGCTGCCCACCACAGCGCAACTTTTATTCTGTCGTAATTGCTCCCGAATTTCCTTCTCATCACCTTTATTTCTATTCCTCTGTCAACATACTTTTCCTGCAGATTGCTCACTACAGATTGGGGAATCCATCCTTCGACCAAATCATACCCACCGATACTTCCGGCAACATGCGTCCATTTACTGCTCTCGCCATAACCGAGCTTCTTTTGAATATTTATTGTTGCCCTTGTGCCACCGGCAACTAAAATAATATCACCAATTTTAATTTTGTTGGGATCGACAATTTTTTTCATTGTTCACGTAGTGCCCTGAATCCTACGTGGTTCAGGGTAACTCTACTTGTTTGTGATTCTTCAGTCATATTTCACTAATGTAAAATGTCAAGATTTGACCCTTTCTTGCTCTTTCTTTTTGCAGGGGTAAACTCCCCTTTTGTCATTCTCGCGAAAGTTTACCTGCCAATCTTTAGTGGTGGGCGGGAATCCAATTCAATCTGTCCTTCTATTTCGCATCCGTCGTATTTTTTAATGGGCGCTGTCCCTAATTTGGGTCCCTAATTTTGAAACCGCCCAAATTATTTATGGTTTTTTCTATTGTCGTAAAACAGCCCCCAATATCGCCATTAATTTCTTTGCCCAAAAATCTCAACACACTCCATCCGCAACTGGTTAATTGATTATTCCGTTGTCTATCTTTAGTCATTGCTTCGGGTAAAATATGATATTTCTCACCATCACATTCAATATCAATATTCCCTTCACGACAAAACACGCCAAAATCCAAACAATAAAACTGCCTGCCAACTTTAACATAAAACTGCCTTTGCGCTTCTATATCTCGCTTTTTCATTTCCAAATACATTTTCTCTTCCAAAGGGCTGCTATCCCACAAATCATTAATTTCTTCCGCAGTCAATAACTTTTCCAAACTCGTGGGTATATGAATAATTCTTCTCCACGTTTTGCTTGGGATTGGTTTTGGCAATTTTTCTATTTCGGCCAAAGAGAACTTAAAATAATCATTCATTGCCTTTGGATGGGCGGGTTCATCGGGGAAAAGGTTAATTCTTTTAGTTGTCTCGCATCCTAAAACTTTTGCGTAATAAATTACTCTATACTGATACTCATCCCCGAAAACTTTTGGAAAATAAAAAGCCAGATACTCTATTACATCGGCATTCTTGGGCGCAGATTTAACAGGGATATGATACCAACCTTCTTTTTGAATTTTAGGCCAAAGTTCTTTTCTGGGAACAATCCCAACCAACGCCGGTTTTTTAGGCATTATTTAGTTTTGTGTTAATGCAAGACCTGACCCTAATTTTCATTATGTCAAATGTCAAGATTTGACCCTTTCTATTTCTTTCTATTTGACCCTTTCTATTGCAAAACTGAACCGCTGGTATATCTGATTAGTCTCTTCCATTTCAAATTCATACTGTCTATAACATAATTTGAAGAATAAAGTGTCTGGTTTTTTAGAATCCATAACCTATCCCCTCCAGATTTTGATTTTTAACTATCATCTCTTAATACTTTCTTTTTCAATTTTTTCTTTTTTTCATTGTGAATTCTTTTTTTTGCCGCTTCAATATACTTTTTATTCTTTTCAATTCCTATCCAGTTTCTGCTAAGTTTTTCAGCAATCACCGCCGTTGTGCCACTTCCTAAAAAAGGATCAAGAATTAAATCACCCTTGTTTGATGAGGCAATAATTATCCTTTTTAGCATTTCTTCTGGCTTTTGGGTTGGATGTAGGGCGCGACCATCTTTTCCATGCAATCTCTCTTTGCCTTGCACAAGAGGTAGAGACCAAACATCTCTCATTTGCTTTGGAGAATTATCTTTTTGCTTCTCAGGATTTATTTTTTTAAGCTCTTGGTAGTTAAATACCCATTTTTTGCCTTTCACAGCCCATACAACAAATTCTGTTGAGTGAGTAAAAACCCTTTTGGTCATGTTGGGCATCGCATTTGTCTTTTGCCAAACAATAACATTGTTGATTTTGAAGTCGAGTTGTTTAAGAACAATCATTACCTCAGCAATATTGTGATAGGTGCAAGAAATGTAAATTGAGCCGTTGTTTTTTAATACCTTGAAGCAAGCTCCAATCCACTTTTTTGTAAATTGTATATACTCTGGAGCAGTCATCTTGTCCCATTCTTCATTTACCATATACCAATCACCACCAGTTTTATTGCCCTCCCATTTGAGTCCATTGCCGGAAAGATTGTAGGGGGGGTCGGCAAAAATCAAATCAACTGATTTTTTATCAATTTTTTCATTCAAAACTTTTATGCAATCGCCTTGGTAAATAGTATCCAATTTCATAATTATTGCTTTGCTAAAACAGATTTTTGCCAAGCAGTGATTGTCTCCGGTATTCGCTCAATCCACTCCTCAGAATGTGTTACATGATTCGTAAGCCCCAAAACTTGCTTGTAAAGATTTAATAATTCATCATGTGTAAATTGATTCCCTTTCTTTCGGACTTCCAGGAGAATTTCGAGCAATCTAATAAATTGCGCAATGGAAAGAGGAACGATTCTTTGTGTTGCTCCTTTGTACCCATATTTAATTGCCATCCAGAACGTCTCTACTGTATCTTGATGTAGCCGCGGAGCGATAAATAGGCAATAAGTTGCTTTGTCGGTGTGGAAATTCTCGAAATCTCTCACATGGCGCATGACTGGCTGGCCTTCGTTATACCATTGCGAACGATTTGTAAGCATTGTAACTTCACATACCGAATTAAACTTTTCGTAGAAGCATTCTATGTCTGGTTTATTAGCGGGTGCAGTAAAAGTTGGTTCATTATCATCACCCACCGGATAGTTTGGTTTTATCTCTAATGCATCGTTGAGAGCATTGAGTGCAAGCGTTGAGAGTCTTTCAAGTTCAATGCTCTTTTTTTTGCTTGATTTATGAATAGTTTGGAGTGCGTTGATGTATTCCTTGATTTTCGATACATCTTGGGACTCAAAACGAGTTTCCACTTCTTGCAGTTTTCTACGATAAAATCGTAAATCTTCAATATATTGCTTTAGCTGTTCTGTATTCAAAGATTTTACCCCTTGAAAATTAAAGACAGAAACGCTTATCGCTTTTGATATCAAAGCCGCTACGTAATTCTTTGCATCTTGGGTTAGCTTTTCTGCAATTTTTACTAATTCAGATTTTGTCTCCCACGGCAAAACAGGTTGCTCAATATCGGCAAGATATTCTATATATGCATCGGCATTTTCAAATACTAAAGGAGAAGCATTATCGGTTGATAGCAGATTATCAATTTCAATAGACCTTCTTGGCTCCAGATCAACATAAAATCCACCACCTCGAATATGTAAGTATCTGGTCAATCTAAAATATCGAATTGCATTGTCGCCATAATCCTTAAGGTTGTTGAGTAGCTTTGTAATTTCGTCAGTTTTTTCTGTTCCTAAAAATGCCATGGCAAAGTTTTTCCTAAATTGTTCTTTGAAGTGTTTTCTACTCTTGTCATCTTTCTGTGAACGTAGTCCAGTGCGATATTCAATCAATTTTTCCGCTTGTTTTTTGATGCTCTTATAATCAATAAGTGTTAAAGCAAAAAGAGAAAATTCATCCTTGTTTATTCCGATTGGATCCCTCCCAAGTTTGCCCCATATTTTATTTACTTCGTTAATAAGATGTAAAGTCCCAATAAAAGGTTTGATAGAGAATCCATCTCTTTTAGAAAATGTCCTACTTGCTGGATTGGGAAGTTGCCATTTCAAAAAATGGATAAAGAATAATTTACCTAAATCATACTCCTCGGAAAGGAAATATTCGCCAAGCGGGGTTATTTTCACGCCTTCAGCCGAATTTTTTGCAATACATAATCCCATTTTATTAAGTGGTGCAACAGAGTTTCGGCCACGCATTGCAGGGTCTTTATAATTTTGTGCATTAAAAATTTCTTTTGCTAGAGAAGATGGCATTTCTTTTTCAAGATCATCAAAATACTCTTTTTGCTCTTTAGTTAAATCAGTCGGTTTGTATATCTTATTTTGAATGAGAAGAATTTGATATTCAATTTGATTTTCCAAATTAAACGGTTGTCTCTCTAACTCTTTCAAAACGAGCAAGAAGTCCCGTAATCTATCGGGGTTTCTAACAGTTGTTGATATTGACCAAGGTTTTCTCATAATTGTTTTGTTACTTTGCAATAAAAAACTCGCTCAGTGTGTCCATCTGTATTACTTTTGCCAGTTGTAAATGCTTTATAATCTCGTTCAAAAATATCAACACCGCCACGAGTTTTTAATATATTTATCATCAGTTCATCACTAATCCGAGCATTTGATCGTCCATCCTTAGATTCGCCCGTATTATTATAAGAGACTAAAATATGCTTACAGTTTGCATTAGAAATCAAATCAGTAAACGCTCTCGACGCCGATTTTAAGCAGTAATCACTTTTAATATGTGTTCTGTCCATTTTTTTCGCTTTGCCGTGAACCAATGGCTTTTCCCACATGGCAAGGTTTTCTAATAAATGGTACGCATCTGAGTACTGGCGAGAGTTATAGGGAGGATCAATATACAAGACATCGCAATTTATTTTTCTAATAAGCTGGTTTGCGTTTTCTTTGTATATTTCGTTATTTGAATTATTCTCTGGCTCAAAATCTGGAACTAAAAGGCGCAATGGCTGAATTGTGTCTAATTTCTTTCTGTACGCGTCATAATGACCAACCGTATTTGCTACCTTATCGACTGCATAGAGCAATGCGGTAATCAAAATCGCTTTTTCATTTTCGTTTTCTGCAATCTTGTCAATTTTTTCCCTAATAACTCCGATTTTACGGGCATTCTCTAAGGTAAAAAAGGTATTACCGAAATGTCTTGAAAAATAATTATCATTGTGTGCTTCTAAGTTATTAAGCAATCTTATTTTCTTTTCTACTTCTTCAAAATCAATTTCCGAAGTTCCCAAAAAGGCTTTTAATGGAAGGTAATTGCTTGTTAAAAAATCATTCGCAATAATCTTTATACTTTTCTCGTTAAACCGCTCGCCTACAACACCGGTACCTGCAAAAATATCGCAAAATACACCGAAGCCATTGCACTTTTCGTTAACAATGTCCTCAATAAAACCAAGCAGTTTATACTTATTTCCTAAAAACCTTCTATTTTGTAGCTGGAAATGTCCGGACTTTGTTCTATTATCGGGATAAAAATATACTTTATGTATTTTTTTAATTTCTGGTGTATACGTCGGTTGTTTGGTTTCCAATAGATCAAAAAGCGAATACTGTACGCCATCGGAAACATAAGACGTGACTTTCTGGTCAGGGTTTTGCATATCAGTAAAAAAGCTATGAGTACTGTTTTCACTAACGATAATAAAGTCAATAACATTTACGCCCATTATTTTCCCCGCCTCGAGAATTTTATTTACGATCTCGATATCTTGCTTGCTAGGAGTAACATCTCCCGACGGGTGATTGTGCAATAGAACGATACCAGCCGCCCTTAACTCTACGGCAGGCCCAAAAATTTCGCGTGGATGAATAATGCTTTTATCTAATATACCAATTGAAATAACTTCTTTTTTAATCAGCACATTTCTTGCGTTGAGATAAAGACATACCAGATATTCTTTTTTCTTATCTCGTATATCGGAAGTTATAGAAATTGCATC
This sequence comes from bacterium, assembly GCA_023135785.1. Taxonomy (NCBI): domain Bacteria; species bacterium. The sequence continues at coordinate 4,620 of JAGLSL010000038.1, read as the reverse complement.
TTGTGCTGCCAAAATGATATTGTCCTTTGGGGAAGAATCCAAGTAAAACCTTTTTACCAACTCCAAAGCAGAAACAATTTGCAAAGCTTTTGCCTGGCCAATCCCTTGAATTTCAAGAAGATCATCAATAGATAAATTTAAGAATTTCGCGCTAAACTTTCTAACAATCTGCCCAGCTAATTCTTTGACATTCTTCCCTTTTATTCCACTACCAAGCAAAATAGCCAAAAGCTCGCTTTTAGATAGTGCATCCGGTCCTTTCTCTAAGAATCGCTCTCTGGGCCTATTAACTTTTGGAATATCTTTAAGTTTTGCCATAGTTTACTTTTTTATAAGTTTGAAATCGATTGTATAGGTATAAAAATCAATATTCTGGGCAACTGATAGTGCTCTTCGTAAACGAATATCATCTTCCAATGCAATAATTACTCCCCGAACAACTTGCCCTTCTTCTGCCAACTCTTCCTTAACATATCCCATATAGCGTTGGACTTGCCCAATAACTACATCACTTGCTCGTCCTTTTTTGAGCTCTACTATTAGTAATTCTTTTTTATTCTTGCTAATCGCCAAAATATCTATTGATCCAGTGTCACTTTTGTATTGCTGTCCGACAAGTTCTCCTTCCACTTCAAAGATATCGTATTTTTTGTCAAGTTCAGTGTGTTTCCAATTTTGCACCAAGAAATCCTCTAGGTGTTTTTCTATAGCAAATGCCGTTGGGTCTTCAATAGATTTATCAGTTGCGAAAATAGTTGGTGGACGATCTCCAGCAATTAGTTGTTCTATTTCTCCTGCGTATTTAGTAACGTTACTCAATGTTCCAATTGCACCAGTAGAGTATTGCAAGGCTTGACTCATTTGTGTTCTTTCGATTGTATTTGAGAACCAACGAACACCTCGTTGATGTGGAAGATTTGCTCCCTTATGGTAAGAATAATTTATTATAACTTCTCCAACATAGTATGAGCCTTTACCATCTGGACACAAAACAATATCGTCTATAAGTATGCCCTTACTTATGCTCCATAACATGCTACAAGCAAGCCCAGCCGCAATCTTTGATTTGTCGGGGTATTCTTTAAGATATAAGGGAATTATTTCTTTTCTAAACTCTCGCCAGTCTTCTAATAACTTGTTTGTTAAATCTATGTTTTTAAACCATCCTACACCGATAAAATTTCCCTTGTAGGCCTCGTCTGCATGCGCACTTTGACGACCCAGCATTATTCGATAGTAGCTTTTCATAAAATTTCCTCCCCCAACAAAAAACCCTCGCCTTTTTTCCTGCCCTCAGCGAGGCAGGTAAAGCGAAGGTTTTACTTTCCACCACAAAAATTGGCGGACCAGTTTTTGACTGGTTTTAGTGTCCAGGTTCCCCCTTCTAAACTCAGGACTGTTATATTTAAATTCATTTTACTCCTTACAACTTAAAAGTCAAAATTTCCCCCTATTATATGGGAATTTTCAGTGAACTCAAAATTCAGTTTACAGTTTACAGTTTACAGTGAAAAGCATTACAAATCGGCAGACAGGGTTTTCAGTCCGATGTTTCGATGTTACATCGAAATTCGGACTCCTTCGGAGTTTTTAGTTTAAACTTACCACTTACAATTCGCCCGTCCACTTTTGGTTAGACGGACTTAGAACTGATTGGTCTTGATTCTCTGATGTCGCAGTAATTGTCACAGTAATTTGTAGTATTGAGTTGGGTCGGTAGGTCTTCAGGCTATAATAATCAAGCTTTTAATACTTTTTTGATTTTTGCTTCTAAAGGCGGTATTTCGTTTTTTATTATATCCCACATGATTTTGAGGTCTATTCCAAAATATTCATGAACTACTACATTTCTGAATTGAATTAGAGATTTCCATTCAATATCTTTATATTTATCTTTTATTGTTTTTGGTATTTGTTTGGAAGCTTCACCCATAATTTCGAAGTTTCTTACTACAGCATCAATTGTCTTATTATTTGGGGAGAATTCTTCAAACGTCATGTCCTCGGTATATTGTTTAATTTTTTGAATAGATTCCAATATATCGTCGATGTATAGTTTATAATCTCTTTTACTCATATTATTTTTTCTGCTTCTTTGAGAATCTGAGACTTTATGCGTTTTTTAAGGGCATCCTTAGAGACTAAATCCACTGGTCTGCCGATTAATCTTTTTAATTCTGAAAGAAGACCGATATAGTTGCGGAAAGTGGGCTGCCTAAATTCTATTAGGAAATCCGCGTCGCTTCCTTTATTCTGTTCACCTCTTGCGTAAGAACCGAACAGCGCAATAGTGGCTACTTCATATTTCCGCAAGATATCTTTATTGTTTCTTACAATTTTTTTAATCTCTTCTTTTGTCATTTCCATGGGCATATTATATTCCCCTCTTGAACGAAGAGCAACCATGAACCACGTAGGGTTCACGGGAATGACAACTAAATGGATTCCTGTTGTAGTTTTTATTGTTGGATTCCCGCCTACCACTAAAGATTGGCGGGTAAACATTCGCGGGAATGACAAGAGAATGGATTTCCGCTAGAGTTTCCCCCTGCGAAAGCAGGGGCGGGAATGACAGGGTGAAGAGGATAAGGGTTAGGCGATTAGTAGGTTGGTGATGATTTTAATCAGGTTATCTTTTTCTTTGGGGTTGCTCACGGCAATTAAAAGTGATAAGGCGGTTAAGGCATTGTCGTTTATTTTCTTTTCACCGCTTGTTTTGTAAAGATGGTTGTTTTTATCTAAAAAATAGACAAACAAAAATGAGCCGATGCGTTTGTTTCCGTCAATAAAGGGATGGTCTTTGATTATGAAATATAAAAGATGAGAGGCTTTTTCTTCCAGTGAGGGATATAATTGTTTGCCGCCAAAGGTTTGGTAGATACTACCTAAAATGCCTTGAAACTTTTCGCCTGATTCATTGCCAAATAAATTGCTTGCTTCTTTTTTAGAAGCCAATTCGGTTTTTATTCTGCGGATAACCTTGAGAGATCCTTCATATTTTAAAACAAATTTCCCCTTTGTTTTTTTAACCAGTGGCAGTTTTTCTTTGTCGTATTGGTCAAGCAGGGTAAGGGTTTTGGAATAATCAGCAAGAAGGTTTAAGATTTCCTGTTCTTGTCCGGATAGAAGTTTGTGTCGGGCTTTACCCTGTAAAAGCTCAATCGCATTCTGTAGTTCCTTGAATTTTTCTTGAGTGGTTAATAATCTCTTTTCGTTGATGGTATATCCTTTAACTAAATGTTCTTTAAGTGTTTTTGTTGCCCATATACGGAATTGGGTAGCACGCTTGGAATTGACACGATAACCAACGGAGATAATCATATCCAGATTGTAAAGGTTCATTTTTCTTATTTTGCCGTCTGCAGCAACCTGTTCCAAAATGGAACAGGTTGATTTTTCGTGAAATTCGATGGTTTTGTAGATATTATTTATGTGTTTAACTATTGCCGGACGATTGACATCAAAAAGTTGTGCTATTAAATGAGCGTCAAGCCATACAGTATCTTTCTCTAATTTTACCCGGATTCCTGGACCCGATGGAGATTTATAAATTACTATCTCGCCTTTTTTAATTTCCTGTTTTTTCATATCGCTTTTATTATATTCCCCTATTTAAATAACCGCAACCATGAACCACGTAGCGTTCACGGGAATGACAGGGGGAGAAGAGATTGCTTCGTCGTTCCCACTCCTTGAAGAGTCCGTATACTCCGTCCTTTCGGAGTCATCGGGCCTCGCAATGACAAGGAAAAGGGAAGGGCTTTGGGATATTGGTAGAAGAATAACGAAACAACTAAATGGATTCCTGTTTGCACAGGAATGACGAGAAAAGAGCGCAAAGTTAAGGCTCAAGATTACAGCTGTAGTTTAGAATCGGGGTTTGAGAGCAGCTTGTTTGCATAATTCGTTTGCTGTAATTCTATCAATAGTGCGGTGTCTTTTAATAGGGATTGTTTTTAGATTGTTGGTATAAATGGAATGTTTCTTCCCCTCACGTAGCAGATAGAAACCGTTTTGTTGAAAATATTTGATAAGGTCGCGACGTTTTACTGACATGCTAAATATTGACGGGGACTTGTTCTATAAGGGCGCCGCCGATGGGAATTTCTTTGTCTTGCTGGTTGTATGCGGCTACCATTTCTCGTAGAGCATCTTTGAGCATTTCTCGGGTTTCTTCGAGAGTTTTGCCTTCTGTCACTATTTCGGGCCATTCTACTAATTGCGCCATATAGCCTGATTCTATTTTTGTATATTTAGCTGTATAGTTGCTAAGCATGCATTCACCTCCACATTTTTTGATTGGGCATATTATAGATGTTCAAGAAAGAGTTGGCAACAGGGAGGAGAAACAGGCACAAAGATGAATAGTAAAAGAATAAAGAAACAACTAAATGGATTCCCGATAGAGTTTACCCCTGCGAAAGCAGGGGCGGGAATGACAGGGTGAAAAGAGATTGCTTTGTCGTTCCCGCCCCCCGAAGAGTCCGTATACTCCGTCCTTTCGGAGTCATCGGACCTCGCAATGACAAGAGAGGTGGGTGGGAATGACAGGAGGAAGGGGCACAAAGTTAAAACTTATAGCCTTTTTAAAAGTCCTGCAGAAGTTCAGAAACATAATGG
>JAGLSL010000037.1 GCA_023135785.1 bacterium | reverse complement strand
TCCCGATTTTGTAGGCGAAGTAATTAGCGCCTTGGATGCCGTTGACGGCGCGGTTTTTGTCATAGATGCTACCGGAAGCATTGAAGTTCAAACAGAGCAGATATGGAATATGGTTCGAGAAAAGAATTTGCCGAGATTGATTTTTATTAACAAAATGGATAGAGAAGAGGCAAGTTTTCCTAAAATATTAAATGAAATTCAATTAAAATTAGGAGCACAATTTGTTCCTGTTCAAGCACCTCAAATAGAGGGAAAAACTTTTAAAGCGGTTATTGATTTAATAGAAGAATCTGAAAGTATTTCCGGGGAATTCTCCGGTTTTAGAGAAAAGCTAATGGAAAATGTGGCCGAAACAGATGACATTTTATTGGAAAAATATTTAGAGGAAGGTAAGCTGGTTTCTGACGAAATAAAAAAGGGATTAGGGGTAGGTATAAAACAGGGAAAGATATCCCCGATTATGTGTGGTTCCAACTATTTGGATATAGGAATTGATTTATTGGCTAAATTTTTGATCGAGTTTTTCCCCAATCCCACTGAAAGGAAAGTTTTGGATAAAGACGATAAAGATATAAATATTGTCGATAAAAAAGAATCGCTTGCCCAGGTTTTTAAAGTAGTTTCTGAACCGCATTTGGGAGATGTTGTGCTCTTTAGAGTGTTCTCGGGCAATTTTGCTGCAGGTTCATTGGTTTATAATGTGTCACAGGGCACAGAAGAAAAATTTGGACAGAAATTTCAGATTATTAAAGGACATACAAAAGATGAAGTAGAGAGTGTAGGAGTAGGCGAGATTGCAGGAATAGCTAAGCTAAAATCCGTAAAAATTTCAGATACATTGTCCGGCGTTAAAGATAGTGTTTCTTTGAAATTACTAGAATTTCCTCAACCCAACACTTCTGTATCCGTTGTTCCTAAAGAAATAAAAGACGAGGAAAAGCTTAGTTTTGCTTTGGATAAATTATGCAAAGAGGATTCAACCCTTCAAGTTAGTTTAAGTAAAGAATTTAGTGAAATTGTGCTTTCGGGAATGGGCGAGCTTCATTTGGGAACGGTTGCTAAAAGATTGGAACATAAATTTGGAGTGCATGTTGACTTCAAGGAACCAAGAATATCCTACAGAGAAACGATTAAGGGCTCCGCTAAAGTTCAAGGTAAATACAAAAGACAAACCGGCGGACATGGACAATATGCGGATGTATGGTTGGAAGTTGAACATTTACCAAGAGGCAAGGGGTTTGAATTTGTTAATAAAGTAGTTGGCGGAAGAATTCCTTCAAAGTTTATACCTTCAGTGGAAAAAGGGGTAAGAGAAGCTTTGGTAAAAGGCGTTACTACAAGTTATCTTGTTACTGATATAAGGGTTAGTGTTTATGACGGCAGTTTTCATCCTGTCGATTCTTCGGATATAGCGTTTCAGATTGCCGGTTCGATGGCTTTCAGAGATGCGGTCAAAAAGGCAAAGCCGACTATTTTAGAGCCGATAACAGAAGTAGAAATAACTTTGCCCGAAGAATATGTCGGAGATGTTACAGGCGATATAAATGCAAGAAGGGGAAGAATCCTTACCATTGAAGTTAAAGAACATGCGAGAATAATAAAAGCGCTAATTCCTTCTGGAGAAATGCACAGGTACTCATCTACGCTTAAATCTATTACAAAAGGAAGAGGGACATTTCAGATGAAATTTTCCTGTTATGAGGAAACACCTGCTCATATAGCGAAGAAAATTATCGAGGAAAGTGAAACGAAGAAATAATATAAGATGCCAAGCAAAGAATTCCCAATTTCTAATAAATTTCTAATTTTAAAATGCTCAACGATAAAATTTTTAGGGAATTAGGTATTGGAAATTAGATATTAGTAATTTATTGTAATCTTTAATTAGGAGGGTAAAAATGTCAGGACATAGTCATTGGGCGAGTATAAAACACAAAAAAGGTAAGGCTGATGCGCATAGAGGCAAGGTTTTCAGCCGTTTAGGCAAGCAGATTACAATTGCCGCGCGTAGCGGTGGCGATATTAGCATGAATTCCGCGTTAAGATCTGCAGTGGATGCGGCAAGAGAAGTCAATATGCCACAGGAAAATATAACCCGCGCAATAAAAAAAGGTACGGGTGAGCTACCGGGTATTACTCTTGAACAATGCACTTATGAAGCATATGGGCCGGGGGGAATCGCTTTTATAATAGAGATGATAACTGATAACAAAAATCGGGCTTCTTCTGAGATGAAACACATATTTTCTAAATTTGGTGGCAATCTCGCTGCTCCTGGTGCTGCGATGAGATTTTTCAAAAAGAAAGGTGTTGCAACAATGTCCATATTTAAGACTGAAGAAAAGAAAGAGAAGTTTAACGAAGAAGAATTAATGGAAATTACTATAAACACCGGAGCCGAAGATTTCAGAATGGAAGACGAAGAGTGCGCCTTGATTGCAAGAGTGGAAGATTTTAACAAAGTTAAAGAAGCGCTTAAGAATGAAAATATCCAGATAATTTCCGCAAAAATAGAGATGTTACCCGAAAATCCTACCCCTGTTGCGGATGAAAAATCCGCGGGAAAGATATTGCAACTTGTGGAAGCGTTGGAAGAGCATGACGATGTTCAGGATGTCTATGCGAATTTTGATATACCTGACGAATTAATGGATAAATTAAGCCAAGAGTAGATATAAATTTTTGAAGCTAATGCGGGAAAGATATTATCGCTTTCCCGCATTTTTTATTCTGATAGTAGACACTGGACATGATAATATTGTAAAAAATAATCTCCTGAAAAATAGCAATAAGTATCAAGGGTAGGGATTAAGTGTTTGGAGAAGCGAGCCCAATTAATTTATCAATAACAAAGTTTATGGCAATAGATGGAGAATTGTTCTATATGATGCAAACTACACATTTCTAAAATGCGACCAATATTCTAATAATTATATAAGGGATATTTATTTGTCTAGTCATTGCCATGATGTAAATGCCTATTTTGGGAGTAAGTTGCAGTATAAAATACATTAGCTATGGAGCTAATTTTAATGAATATCCCGATGATTGTGATGATGTTGATTGTACTTGGTGCAGTGATGTATGTGAGTGATAGACAATCAGCTGTTTTTAAAACAGTTTTAAGCTGTGTTTGAGGTTTCTTAAGTTTATATTGACAGTTTAAGTAATAAAATAGAGATATATACTTTCTTTGGATAAAGGCGGGGAATCAATGAATTGCTTCCTCGCCTTTCTTTTTAGGAAACAGATATGGTAACATACTTTTTAAGTATTCTTGATAAAAAAAGACATAAATTCTCCTGTTCTTGGTTTTTATATGGCATAGAGGTAAGGCGGTTATGGAATTATAAAGAGAAGCAATAGTTCGGGAGTTAATAGTGTTTTTGACACCGATAGATGCTGTGTAATTCTATGGTTTGTGAAACAATTTAATAATTTATAAATGCAATATAAAAGCGAAATAGCAAGTATTATACTGTTGGGTATGGTTGTCATGTTGTTTTTGAGTTTAATTTCTTTCTCTCCCGCCGATTTAAGCATTCTTCAGAATCCGCCCAATTACCCTGCCCAAAACATGATAGGCATAGTTGGGGCTTGGATGGGTTTTGGGCTTTACTCTCTTTTTGGAGTATTGGCGTATCTGGTGGTTTTTTTAGGGTTGGGTTTAATTTGTCTTCATTTTTTTTCGCGTTATGAAACACATATCAGCTCCAGAATAATCGGCTGTTTTGTTTTGCTTATCTCTTTGACTGTTTTCTTTGCTCTTAAGGGAATTGGCAGTGTTTTTTTAAAGGGTCTGTTTATAGAAGGTGAAATTAAATTTGCAGGAGGAATAATAGGTCATTTGTTATCTTCTGCAATGCTTAAATTTTTTGGCGGCATCGGAACATATATAATAACAACTATTACTTTTGTTGCAGGCGTTATTCTTATATCCTCGTATGAAAACTTTTATTTTTTCCTGTTGCAAAAAGTTAAAAGGTTGAAAAGTTACAGAGTAACAAAACCGCTGGCAATACAGAAAAAAGCGACAATTCCTTCCATATCAAAATCCGATATTTTGATTAAAGAAGAAAGCATAAAAACCATACCCGAGATCAAAGCACCTGAACCTGCTAAAATTTATAAAGACAAGGGAGAAGAAAAATTTATCCCCGAACTTTTTCAAGCAAGAGAAAAGCGCGATATAGACAGTTCTTTATTTGCTCTTCCTCCTCTTTCTTTGCTTAATGATTCGCCTGCGGCAAAACTGACGGATGATTCTTATATTTATGATAATTCTAAAAAATTAGAAAAAGTGCTTTTGGAATTTGGCATTGAGGCAAAAGTAACCAGTGTTCAGAAAGGCCCTGTTATCACTTCTTATGAGTTGGAACCGGGTGTTGGTGTTAAGGTTCAAAGCATTGTTTCCTTATCAGACGACATTGCTTTAGCGCTTCGTGCGCCTTCGGTAAGAATTGTAGCTCCTATTCCAGGTAAAGCTGTTATGGGAATTGAAATTCCCAATCCCACTTCTCGTCTTGTATATTTGAAGGAAATCCTTCAATCAAAAGAGTTTGCAAGTTTAGGCGCAAAATCAAAGCTTGCGGTTGCTTTAGGTAAGGACATAAGAGGCAATCCTCTTGTTGCCGATTTAAAAGAGATGCCTCATATTTTGATTGCGGGAACTACCGGCTCGGGAAAAACAATTTGTTTGCATTCATTAATTTCATCTATACTTTGTAATGCTTATCCGCATGAAGTAAAATTTCTACTTATTGACCCTAAAATGGTAGAACTTGCGCCTTTTTCGCAGATACCGCATTTATTTGCTCCGATAGTAACAATGGCGAAAGAAGCTCCTGCCGCTTTACAGTGGATAGTGGAAGAAATGGAAACAAGGTACGGAAAGCTTGCGGAAATGGGCGTAAGACATATCGAAAAATTTAATGAAAAGATGCATCAGGAAAAAAACGACAGCGAAAAGATGCCTTATATTGTTGTCATAATAGACGAATTGGCTGACCTTATGGTTGTGGCTTCAAGGAAAGTCGAAGAGATGATTATGCGGATTGCTCAACTTTCAAGAGCGGCGGGTATTCATCTTATTTTGGCTACTCAAAGACCTTCGGTAGATGTGGTAACCGGTGTAATAAAAGCAAATTTTCCTTATCGTATTTCCTTCCAGGTATCATCCAGGGTAGACTCAAGGACTGTGCTTGATGAAATGGGAGCTGATAAACTTTTAGGCAAAGGAGATATGCTTTATCTTGCCGCCGGCGGCAAGCCTATTCGTGTGCAGGGACCTTTTGTTGCCGAAGATGAAATTGAGCGAGTCGTAAAATATCTTGAAAAAATGGGCAAACCGGATTTTAGCGAAATAAGTTTTAAATTGGATAAAGTTAATAAAAAGGAAGAACCTGTATTGCCGGCAGAAAAAGATCCGCTTTTTAAAGATGCTATAAAAGTTATTTTGGCAAGCGGCCAAGCATCTGCTTCGCATCTTCAGAGAAGAATGAGCATAGGATATGCCAGGGCAGGAAGATTAATTGACCTTATGGAAAAACAAGGAATAATAGGCCCGCCTCAAGGTGTGAAACCACGCATAGTTTTGATAGATGAATCGTATTTGGATAAGCTTAATAATAATGACAATGCAAATATTAAAAATGAAAAGTATGATAGAAATACGGTGGATATATAATGGATATATGTAGAAATATTATAGAACTACATTGTAGTGAGGCAATTTATTTCCATTTATTTCCATTGCATTTCAATTTATATCTATAATTTTTTCAAAATGATTCCAATTAAATCAAAAGAAGAAATAAAAATTCTCGGTGAAGCTAATAAGATAATCGCAGGAATTTTTAAGTTGATAAAAACAATAATTCAGCCCGGAGTAAACACAAAAGAATTGGATCTTTTCGCGGAAGATTTAATAAAAAAAGAAGGCGCAATTCCTGCGTTTAAAGGTTATATGGGATATCCCGCATCTATCTGTGCTTCGATAAACGAGGAAGTGGTGCACGGTATCCCCTCCGAAAAAAGAATCTTGGGAAATGGCGATATAGTCAGTATAGATCTTGGGGTAAAACTTAAAAATTATTATGGCGATGCGGCAATTACTTATCCAGTCGGAGAAATAGACAACGATGCGAAAGAACTTATTGATGTTACCCAAACCGCGCTTTATAAAGGTATAGAAAAAGCAAGGGCAGGTAATTATCTTTTTGACATATCGTGGGCAATTCAGTCCTTTGTTGAAAATAAAGGATATGGAGTAATAAGAGATTTTGTGGGACATGGAATCGGAAAGCAACTTCACGAAGAACCTCAGATCCCGAATTTTGGTAAACCCGGCACGGGTCCTCTTTTAAAAGAAGGAATGGTCTTTGCTATTGAACCAATGATTAGTCAAGGCACATGGGAAGTTAAAGTGCTGGATGATGGTTGGACTGCTATTACGTTGGATAATTCTTTGGCTTGTCATTTTGAGCATACGATTGCTATAATGAAAAACGGACCTGTGATTTTAAGTAAAGAATAATGAAACTGGGAAATACAGTAGCTTTCAGGCAATGTATATCGATATATTTCACCGTATTTCCATTTATTTCTAAGTGTGAAATAATAAGACATGAAAATCAGAAAAGCCAAAACTCAAGATGTTATACCTATTTACAAATTGTTGGAATACTTTAGCGCTAAAGAAGTGCTTCTTCCTCGTTCTTTGGCTGAACTATATGACAACGTGAGAGATTTTTTCGTTGCCGAAGACGAAGGAGAAATAATAGGGTGTTGTTCGCTTCACTCGTGTTGGGAAGATTTGGGTGAAATAAAATCTTTAGCCTTAAAAGAAGATTGGCAGAGCAAAGGGATAGCCAAGAACTTGGTGAATTTATGTATAAAAGATGCGCCTCAATTGGGACTCGAAAGAGTTTTTGCTCTTACTTATGTGCCTGAATTTTTTAAAGGTTTAGGTTTTAAAGAAATTCCCAAAGAAAAGTTGCCTCATAAAGTGTGGAAAGAATGTATCAGTTGTCCTAAATTCCCTGATTGCGGTGAAATTGCATTAATAAGAGATATTTAAAGAAGTATAGAAGAATTCTGTCAAAAAGCAGTTTCCAAAGCTATCTTTATTTTTTCAATTGAAATATCAATTTGGTGGTAATCTATCTCTAAAAAAATAATATTGTCAGATTTTTTTTTGCGCAAACAATGTATAAACATCCCATCACCTTTTTTTAAGTTATTATTTTTGTCATAAACATAAGAAATTGAACAACTCGGCGATCTTGCTATACCTACCACTATTAAATGGCATTCGTTAATATCTCCTAGATTAGAAATAAAATCTTTAGCTAATTTTTCGCAGGAATTTTTAAATCCTGAGATTTCTATATACTCATCATAAGTTTTTGGTTCTCTTTCACCAAGAAATAAAAACTCAGGGCAGGGTAACTGCTCAATTTTAGCATTATATTTTTTCGCAAGCCTTAATATCTTATCTTTTATTCCAGGATGTTGTGAAAGCCTATTAGCTCTTACTTTGGAGTTGAGGAGACAATGGGAGACTGCGAGGATAATAGGTTTATTATCTAATAATTTAAACATTGTACTTTTCTTTAAAATTCGAAGCACGAAATCCGAAATACGAGACAATATCCAATAACCAAAATCCCAAAACCAAAACTGTTTTGAATTTGGTAAATTCTAATTTAGGATTTGTTTTGAGTTTCCCCTCTGGAATTTCAGAGAAATTCCGAGGACTCAGTCCCGGAAATCTTTCAGATTTCTCGGGGGATATTAGGATTTCGGATTTATTTTGCATTTTGTCTTGCCCATTTGATTACATATTCCATATCTTCTGGGATAGGCGCTTCAAACTCTACGGATTTTTTTAATATGGGGTGATAAAATTTTAGCTTGTACGCGTGAAGAAACTGTCTTTTAATTTTGTCCTTTACCTCACCTAAACTTGATGAAGATATACGTTTTTTTCCGCCATATACTTCGTCGCCTACTATAGGATGTTCTATAAACGAAAGATGAATTCTTATTTGATGTGTTCTTCCTGTTCTAGGTTTAACCTCAAGTAGCGAAAAATCCTTAAATCTTTCCTGCACGTTGAAGAATGTTGTTGATTCCCTGGGCTTTGCCGAGAATACGCTCATTTTTCTTCTATCGCCGATAGATCTACCAATTGGTGTATTAACTTCACCGTCATTATTCTTAAAAATTCCCCAGGCAAGAGCAATATATGTTTTCTGAATTTCTCTTTGTTTAAATTGCCGCGCAATTTCGTTATGTGTTTTCTCGGTTTTTGCTATTACTATTACTCCCGATGTGTTTTTATCCAATCTATGAACAAGCCCGCCTCTTTCATTTCCGCCTATTGTTGATATTTCTTTTCCGCAGTGATTAAGCAAAGCATTTACTAATGTTCCACTTTTTTTCTCGCCTGCAGGATGAACAATAAGTCCTGCGGGTTTATTTATAACAATCAATTCTTTGTCTTCGTATATGATATTTAAGGGAATGTCTTCTGCTTCAAGATTAGTAGGTGGAAGCGCCGATATTTTAATTTCTATTGTTTTATTTGCTTTTACTTTGTGATGCGGAATTGACACTATCTTTTTATTAATTTTTACATTCCCATTATAAATAAGTTTTTGAATTTTGGAACGGGAAAATGCAAGTTTTAACAGGAGAAATTTATCTAATCGCTGGTTTTCTTCTTCTATATTAGACAGAAAACTTAAAATTTCTTCTTCGCTCACTTTTTACCCCGTTAGAGATTTAAAAACACCGGATATTTATTTACCTGCCCATCAATCATCATTATGCTTTTCTGATAGTGTGTCATTCCCGCAATCTTTAAGCGGGAATCTCTATCTGTCGGTAGACAGGCAGAAATGAGCATATTGGATGCCCGATTAAAGCATTCTGGCATGACAAAACTGCCAACTCGTCTAAGCAGACGAAGTCTGACCGATAACTAATTTGACAATATACTATCTTATATCCAAAAAGCAATCTTCTCAATCTCTAACGGGGCTAACTTTTTAATATAGCGCCTTTATCTGCAGAAGTTGTAAGATGTGAATATCTCTTAAGCAAAGGAGATTTTATCTGGTGAGATAAAATTTTAATTTCTTTTTTCCTTTTTGCCAATTCGCTACTGCTTACTTTAAGTGAAATTTGTCTTTTGGGTATACTTATATCTATAATATCTCCGTTTTTAACATATGCTATTGTTCCGCCTTCTGCGGCTTCTGGCGAAACATGTCCTATTGCCAATCCTCTGGTACCGCCGGAAAATCGTCCGTCAGTAATAAGAGCAATGCTTTCTCCAAGACCTTTGCCTGCAATTGCTGAAGTAGGGGAAAGCATCTCTCTCATTCCTGGTCCGCCTTTTGGTCCCTCATATCTTATAATCAACACATCGCCTTTTTTTATTTTGTTAGTCATTATGGATTTCATTGCTTCTTCTTCGCAGTTAAAAACTTTTGCTTTACCGGAAAAAGTCCAGACTTTTTCGTTTACTGCAGAACGTTTAATTACTGCCCCGTCAGGCGCAAGGTTACCTTTAAGAATGGCGATTCCACCTTCTTTGTAATATGGTTTATTAATCGGTCTTATGACTTCGGTATTTAAATTCTCCGCATTCTTTACTCGTGTTTCTATTTTTCCTTCAACAGCACTAAGTTTCAGGTTCAACAGTTTTTTCTTTGAAAGTTCTTTCATAACCGATAGAATTCCGCCTGCTCTATCTAAATCTTCCATGTGCGCCGGACCTGCAGGAGAAAGCCGACATAGATTCGGTGTTTTTCTTGATATTTTATCGAATATATCCAGTTCCAATTTTATACCCGCTTCGTGAGCAATAGCAGGTAAATGCAGAACAGTATTGGTGGAACTGCCAAGCGCCATTTCAACAGTGATAGCATTCTTGAAAGCTTCAATAGTTGCAATCTGTCTGGGTTTTATATCTTTCTTTATAAGTTCAACTATTCTCATCCCGACTTTTTTAGCAAGCCTTTTTCTAAGCGACATTACTGCGGGAATAGTGCCGTTACCGAATGGAGCAAGACCCAAAGCTTCAGCTATGCAGTTCATTGAGTTGGCAGTGAACATTCCTGCACATGAACCACACGTTGGACAAGCGCTTTCTTCAAGTTCGGAAAGTTCGCAATTTTTCATTTTTCCCGATGACATTTTCCCCACTGCTTCAAATACCGTAATCAAATCGATGTCTTTTCCTCTTAAGTTTCCTGCCAGCATAGGTCCGCCTGAAAAAAGGATAGATGGAATATTTAACCGTAACGCTGCCATAAGCATACCTGGAACTATCTTATCGCAGTTTGGAATTAGCACAAGCCCGTCAAAAGGATGCGCGCTTGCCATAATCTCCACCGAATCCGCAACGATTTCTCTTGAAGGAAGTGAAAACTTCATCCCCTCGTGACCCATAGCTATTCCGTCGCATACGCCGATTGTCTGAAATTCCATCGGTGTGGCGCCCGCCATTCTTATGCCGTCTTTTACTGCAGATGCAATTTCCTTAAGGTGTATATGACCGGGGACTATTTCATTCCATGAATTTGCTATACCGATGATAGGTCGTGAAATTTCTTCATCCGTAAAACCTGAAGCTTTTAAAAGGGAACGATTGGGAGCTCTTTCAAAACCTTTTTTCATCCTATCTGATTTCATTTTATCCCCTTTATATTAATTTGGTTTTTAATCTTTAATCGCCGTAACCTATATCTAATCACTGTAATCTATCTTTTTCTGTAATCTGAACATTCTTTTGCATTCGGTCTTTCCGGTCTTGTGCACGCTTCTCTCCAGTTGTATTTGCAATTATCACACAGAATTTTCCTACTTTTAAAACTATCTTTTATATTCCGCCAAAATCGTTGTAAAAATTTTATCATAAAATCATATTGATTATAAGAGAATAAACAAATAGATGTCAAAGAGATATTTACAAAAAAGATTCTCTCCTTGCATATCTCAAATGGCTTCTATGGTTGAGGGGGGTTTTGGGGTTATATTGTATGTAACGCTTACTACACCCGGCACTTCTGTGATTATTCTCCCTGCCAGTTTTTCCAAGGTTTCGTGCGGCAATCTTGTTGGTGAGGCTGTCCTGGCATCTGTGCTGTCCCAGCATCTTATTTCAATTTGTAGTCCGAAATCTCTTTTTCCGTCCCGCATTCCTGTAACTCTGTCTTCGTGAAGAATTGCAAGATACTGAAATGCGCCGGTTTGACATAGTTCTTCTTCTGTAATTTTTGTGGCTTTTCTCACCGTTTCTATTCGTTCCGGTGTAATTTCACCTATTACTCTGGCGGCTAATGCCGGTCCTGGAAACGGAGGTCTTTCATATATTTCTTCAGGCAATCCCAGTGCTTTTGCAAGCATTCTCACTGCCGGTTTCCGCAGTTGTATTAATGGTTCAACGATTTTATATCCGAATGTTTCCTGCGGGTCTATGCCTAATTGCTCAAATACATTGTGTTGTCGCTTTATTCCCGCCACGGTTTCGTCAACATCGGTTAGAATTGTTCCCTGAAACAAATATTTTGCTGAGCTTTCTCTGACTAATTTGCCGAAAATGTCTTTATAAAATGTTTGTGTAACAGCTTCTCTTTTTTCTTCGGGGTCAGTGATACCTCTAAATGCATCAAAGAATTCTTTTTTACCGTCAAAGAGTTCTACATTTACACCCAATTTCTTGAATAACGAGACAATTTTTTCAGGCTCACCATCTCTCATTATGCCGTTATCTACAAAATATGTCTTGAGCTGCGCACCTAAAGCTTTGTGTCCCAGCATAGTAACTACAGAGGAATCAACGCCACCGGATAATGCGTTAATAGCCAATCCTTCTCCTACAATTGAGGATATCTCCTGTACTTTCTGGTTTATAAATTCTTCAACATTCAGGTCTTTTGCCTTTATTTCTTGGATTTGCATTGTATTTCTCCTGTTATGTAATTTAGAGATAGAAATATCATTGAAATATATTGAAATAAATTGTCTGTCTACTACGTATTTCCACCGTATATCTACTATATTTCCGTAATTTTATTTGGTTATTGTTTTAATATTTTGTCTGCTTTTTTAGGGTCAGGAACTGAGAATACGCACATAGCTTCTTTCCCTTTTTTTTGAGCGCTTCCGTAAGCATAATCAATATTAATTCCGGCTTTAGCCAATTTCCCTGCTACTGTTGCCAATACTCCCGGCTTATTAGAACAATTTACTATAAGTACGTCTCGGATATGTATGAGCAATCCTAATTTTCTCAATGCGGCACTGGCTTTTGCAACATTATCAACTACAAGGCGGACTGCTCCCGTATCGGCAGTATCTACTACTGAAATGGCGAGTATATTGACTTTTATTGCTTTACATAATTTTGCGAGTTGACCTGGTTTATTTTCCAGATAAACTGTCAATTGTTTACTTATTGGCATGATTACCTCCCTTTTAAGATAATGATTACACAGACTATCAAATACAGATTACACAGATTAGAAAACACCAAATTATAGAGTTTTCACAGAGAGTTTTCAAATATGTAATTTTATTAAGTTTGGATAATGAGAGATTTATCTTTTTAAAAATTAGTTTGTAAAACTATCTATTTTTTTATTTATCTCTTTCGGTCCGATGCTTCGACATTACGTCAGAGTTCGGACTCCTTGGGTTTTAAATTTAAAACTCAAGGACTTTTTAATTTTTCTCTCTTCTTATCTATAGCATCCAGTTGTTCCATCAGTTCCATACAAGGGTTTTTGTCGTGAATTCTTTCAAATAAATGCCTGCCCGCTTCGCCGCAGGCGGGCTTACCTTTATTTGTCAGTTTTTTCCTTTTTGTAAGACTTATCTGTTGAAAGTTTTTCACTTTTATCAGGTCCAAAGAAGTGGTTTCAATAGCGACATTTTTCACTTTGACTTTGCCTGCAAGTTTTAGTTTTTTTAGCATTCTTTTAAACTTTGCTGTCTTTAGGCTTAACCTTTTCCATTTTTTATAATCTCCTAATAGAAAAAGTTCTTTATATGTTTTATTGTTTCTTACAGAAAAGAGTCAACTTTTTTTCTTGAAAAAAAGCCAGTTTTTGCTACGCTGGGATACCCTATGTGGTTTCCCATCAGGCGGTAGTTTTGGTTTTAATTTTATCAGGCAGTATATACCTTTTAACTTTTCGCCCTTTAGTTCAAAAATTATTTCAGTGCTGTCAAATTTAGAAGGAATGTAATAACCTTTATCCCATATTTCTACAAGCCCTGCTCCGTATTGCCCTTCGGGTATTTCGCCTTCAAAATTTGCATAGTCTATAGGATGGTCAGGAACTTCAACGGCAAGTCTTTTAATGCCTATTTCTTGGGGCGGTTCTTTGGGAACAGCCCAACTCTTTAACACGCCGTCTTTTTCAAGGCGGAAATCATAATGCAGACGTGAAGCGTCGTGTTTCTGAATAACAAAAATCAGTTCTTTAGTCATCTTAATTACAACTATTAGGTTAACAACGGTTAATAAAAGTTAATAACGCCCGCCTGCTTGCGCAAGCGGGGCAGGGTTGCAAAAAACAAAAGTAACCTTTGTTAACCCATGTTAACCAATATTAACCCCTATTAACTTTTTGCATCAATGCGCCTCCAACCAATTTTTCCCGATTCCTGTAGATATTTTCAAAGGGATGTTTAAGTCAACCGCATTCTCCATACATTCTTTTACTATTCCTATTACAACTTCTATCTCTTTTTCGCTGACTTCAAACAATAATTCGTCGTGAATCTGTAAAAGCATTCTGGTTTTAAGCTGGGATTCCTTAAATCTGTCATTAATTTTTATCATAGCTATCTTTATAATCTCTGCAGCAGTCCCTTGTATTGGTGTATTTATGGTTTCTCTTTCCGCTTGAAAGCGCAAAGTTGCATTCTCAGAATTGATATTAGTAATTTTTCTTTTTCTTCCCATCAGAGTAGTAACAAACCCTTTTCTTCTGGTGTCCTCAAGAGTATCATCAATAAATTTTTTCACACCCGGATGAGTAGAAAAATAGTTTCGGATTATCTCTGCTGCTTTTTCCCGTTTGATTCCCATTTCCTGCGCCAGTCCATAAGGACTTATCCCGTATATTATTCCAAAATTTACCGCTTTTGCTTTTCTTCTGTCGTCTTCGCTAACTTCTTCTTCGGGGATATTAAAAAGATGCATGGCAGTATCCTTGTGTATATCCTTTTCTTCCTTAAAAGCGCGTAGCAGGAGTTCATCTTTAGAAAAATGCGCTATTATTCGCAATTCTATCTGCGAATAATCCGCCGAGCATAGTACATGCCCTTTTTCTGCTATGAATGATTTCCTTAAATTCTTTCCTCTTGCGCCTTTTATTGGAATGTTCTGCAGACTCGGGTCGGATGATGCTAATCTTCCTGTTGATGTTCCTATCTGAAAGTATGATGTATGAATTCTGCCTGTTTTAGGATTAATATATTTAATCAGGGGTTCTACAAACCCGTCTGCAAGTTTTGTTATATTTCTGTATTCTAGAATTTTTTCGATAGCAGGATGTTTGTCTTTAATCTCTTCCAGTATTGAGGCAGATGTTGAATAATATCCTGTCTTTGATTTCTTTGCCGGAGCAAGCTTTAGTTTTTTGAATAAAATACGTGAAAGTTGTTGTGGGGAATTTAGATTAAACCTTTCTTTCGTTAATGTATAAATCTCCTCTGATATTTTGCCGATTTCCTCTTTTAAATCTTTCAGTAGGGGAGTAAGAAATGTTTTATCTACCTTTATGCCGTTTACTTCCATGTCTGCCAATATTGTCACAAGCGGCATCTCAAGGTCATAAAAGATTTTATCAAGTTTTTCTTTTTCCAGTAAGGGTAAAAGTTTATTCTTTAATCTCAATGTGAAATCGGCATCTTCGCAGGCATAGTGAGCAACTTTATCAATCTCTATATCGGCTATCGTTTCTTTATCTCCTACGAGTTCTTGGAAAGATAACATTTTGTATCCTAAATGTTTCAAAGAAAGATGTGCGAGATTATGCTCTCCTCTTACGGGATTCAAAAGGTGCGATGCAATCATCGTGTCAAAATTCATGTCTTTAATCTCAAGCCCTGTTTTTTTCAGGACAATATAATCATATTTTATATTCTGTCCTACTTTTTTAATTTTTGGATTTTCCAAAACGGGTCTTAAACGTTCCAGAACCATTGGCAAGTCAAGTTGTTTTGGCGCTTTGGTATATCTGTGGGCGAGGGGGATATAATATGCTTCGCCTTCTTTAAAAGATAACGAAATCCCGACTAAATTCGCGCGAGTGGGGGATGCAGAGGTTGTTTCTGTGTCTACTGCAATTTCCGATATGCCTGAAATTTTCTTTATTAAATTATCGAGTTCGTTTTCGTTAAGAATAGTTTTGTAATCAACATGGTCGGGTTTCTTGTAATCCATAAGAGGAAATTTATTAGTCATTTCTTGAGGGTGTTATTGTTTTCGATAAAGGAAGCTTAAATCCCGAAAGGTCAGTTATGCTTAAGGTAAGAAAAATCTCAAAGGTGTAGTCTTCATTTCTTGTTCTTTTATAATTATTCATTTGTAGTTCGGCTGTCCAACAGTGCAGATTTTTTTTTATGTAAACGCCGTTACTTCTTATAAATTCATTTTCCATATCGTATGCCGTAGAAAATTGCAGTTGTACAGTCGGCGACAAATCAAACCATATATTGCCATTTGCGCGATATAAATCTTCTGTCCTGTAATAACTTAATCCTAAAGAACCGCCGACCTTTTTCCATTTGCTTATCCCCAGACTTGAGCTCACAATCTCAAATTGGTCTGTTTGTGGCGTATATGTGGCATCAGAAACAAAAGATATTCCGGGTGTAGGAATGAGGGTGTTTTCTATGAAAACATAGTCCCACTGCTCTTCTTTTACGGAATAATTTGAAAAAACCCTTAAATTAAATGGCTCTGTGTATGTTGTTTTGCCTGTCTCATCCGACCCCGATATTAAATTGGAGTCATCATAGGGATATGATTGGATAGAAGATGAAACAATTGATTCTGGAGTACGGGCTTCTCTTAAATAAATTTCGTCTAAATCTTTGTAAGGAGCATATTTTTCGGTTTGTTTATATTGGGGAACCTTTAAGCGGTTAACGATTTCTACAAAGAACCCGTTCTGAGAAGTTATTCTGTCTATAGGGTCAAGTCGTATTAATTTGTTTCTATGAATATTTGGCTCGGGTCTATAATAATAGCCTATCTGCGGCTGGAATATGTGCTGAACATCTCCATACTGTTTTGCGAGTTTGCTTCTTAAATTCCACCCGATACCTTCTGTTGTTCTAAATGCTGTTTTTTCTTCCGTATCCTCACTATATCCTGTTCCCCTAAAATCAAGATATGGTTCGCTGGTAATCCATTTATTTATCCTGTGCGGAGCAGATAACTTAGCGAATAAATCAAGCCTGTCAAGTTCCGTGTCTTCTTCTATATTTTCTTCTTCGGGGAAAGCTTCTTTAAAATGAGAATAATTTGTCTCAACCTTATAATAAAATGGCGAGTTTTTGATTGCCTGTTCTCTGGTAGTAAAAGAAATACTCGGTTGTCTTTGGACTAAATATTCAAAATCGTTCAAAGCGGCATTCGTGTAAAAAATAGAATTATAATCAGGTTTTATTTGCTCCAGCGCAAAATAATTTTCGGGGTCTCGGCTTAGCGTAAATCTTTCCTCTCCCTTATTCATCTCCTCAAAGAAAAAATCTTTATTGAAATTCTCATCGGAAAACCGTTCGATTCTCATCATGCTTCTCCAATCTCCTTGCCACTGCTGTTTATGCTTGAATATGCCTTTCCATCTTTTATATTTATCGTTTCCTTCGGCGGTTCCGCCATATCTTTTTATGTTATCTCCTCCGTAGAAGCGACCGTCTTCATCCATGTAATATCCGTATATATAATTTTTTCCGCCGTCTGTTTTTAAATCTATATCAAAACCCTGTCCCCATCCCAAATTTTCGATATAGTCCAAATATAATCTACCTCTGAATTTTTTATTTACATACCAATTATAATGAGCAAGGTCCATCCATCCTTTTTCTTCGGAGTATCCCACCCAATTCACCAAACCGTAAGGCGGATGTGACATGTAAGTGTAATAAAAAGGGAGATAGAAGATGGGTATCCCGCCTACATAAAAAAGCACATTTTTTGCTATGGCTTTGTCTTCCAAATCAAGCGTAGCGCTGGAGCAGCTTAAATGGTAGTGCGGATGTTCGTGGTCGCAGGTTGTAAAACTACCTCGACTTAAAATAAACTCATCCCCCGAAAGAATCTCTATCCTATCTCCTTTCCAATACCAGGGCGGAAAGTAACCCTTATCTATATCTGTTATATAACCTTTGCTCTCTTTTAGATTATAAAACATATACTTGGCATGAACGGTATTGTTGTTCTTGACGTAATAAACGTTATCGATAGCTTTGACCTCTTCCTTATCGATATTTATTTCCAATCTGTCCGCAAAAATCTTTATATCCTTATATTCAATAGACGCTTTGTCTATTGCAATGACAAGCCCATCCTTTATCAGATAATCTACCTCTTCTCCCACTACTTTAAACGGCAAACTATCGGCACAAAGATTTGCAGAAAATAGAACAACGAAAAACAGAAAAGCAAGACATAGTATTTTTTGCATATGTAGATGCTACATATAGCATACAGATTACCATTTTGCAAGAAAATATCCCCTTGGCATTGGATTTTAGTTTAAATTAGGGTTATTATAAAAACAATCTTTTAATTTTGTTTAGAAATTGGAAATTGGTAATTGGTAATTTATCCTCGCAATAGCGAGGAGATGTTGTCCCTGTAGCTCAGCTCGGATAGAGCGTCGGCCTCCGAAGCCGGATGCACAGGTTCAAATCCTGTCAGGGACACTTAAAATTCTTATCATCTATGGTGATAAGAATTTTATCCCGAAGTGTGTGAAGAAGATTTTGCAAGAAATCTTCAATCGGTTTACACAAGGGGGGGGGGAAGTGAAATTTTTCAAAAGAGCAGTTTTCAATCAATTCAATCTGCGAAGTTGTTTTTGTCATAGATTCAATCTTCGCTCTTAAAAAATGATAGAATAACGCCTAAATTGCATTTATAAAGGGGAAGAAAAGGGAGACCAATGAATGATTGAAGTCAAAAACGAAGGTATAATACTTGAAGTTTCGGAAAGCAAATTTGATAATCAGGCGGTATTAAACCCTGCCTGCGTAGAGGTAGATGGAGTAACTCATATGTTTTACAGGGGCGTAAGAAAACCCGATATGTTCTCGTCTATAGGTTATTGTCAATT
>JAGLSL010000036.1 GCA_023135785.1 bacterium | reverse complement strand
TGGTAGATAATAAGGTTGTAAAGAGATTTAGCGAGCCCGTTATTTCCCCAGAGCGCGATTACGAAAAAGGAGGTATTGAAGACCCGAGAATAGTTTTTCTTGATGGGATATATTATCTTTTTTATACCGTTTATGACAGGAGAAATGCACTTATTGCTTATGCTACAAGCACTGACCTTGTAAATTTTACTAAGCAAGGAGTAATTTCTCCCCGCATTACTTATGCCGAAGCCGGCAGTCTCTTTGGTTCTTCAGAGATAAAGATTAGAGAAAAATATTTTATATTTGAATCATATATAAGGCACAGACAAGGCGATGACATTCTTCTTTGGGAGAAGGATGCTTTTATCTTTCCCAAAAAAATCAACAATAAATTTGCGCTTGTTCACCGTATACTTCCGGGAATACAGGTGATATATTTTGATGATTTCAAAGAGCTAACAGATGATTATTGGAGGGATTATCTTAAAAATTTGGGAGAATATATTATTCTTGATTCTGTGTCCAGATTTGAAAGCAGAAACATCGGAGGCGGTTGTCCGCCTATTGAAACAAAAGATGGATGGATTTTGATTTATCACGCCGTAGAGGATTCGCGCAAGGGGAGAATTTATCATGCCGGCGCAGCGCTGTTGGATATTAATGACCCGACTAAAATTATTGCGCGTTTAAAACGTCCTTTCTTTTCCCCAAGCGAAGAATGGGAGAAACAGGGAGATGTTAACAACGTTGTTTTTCCTACGGGAACGATTGAAAAAGACGGCAGATTATACATATATTACGGCGCGGCCGATAAACGTATAGCTGCAAAGTCCGTAGAGATTGAAGAACTTTTA
Organism: bacterium; assembly: GCA_023135785.1. Lineage (NCBI taxonomy): Bacteria > bacterium. Next base: position 4,598 of record JAGLSL010000036.1, on the reverse strand, counting down.
ACAGAACTTAAAAATAATAAAAGTAATATTTAATCGAAAATGAAAAATACTCTTAAAATCGTATATTTATCTACTTTCCCTCCGAGAGAATGCGGCATAGCTACTTTTACCGCAGACCTTACGGATGCAATGGATAATTTGCTTGAATCTGTTATTGAGTCCAGGATAGCTGCGGTCAATACAGATGATATATCGCGTTATAACTATTCGAGAAAAGTTATCTTCCAAATAGATCAGAATTCTCAGCAGGAATATGTCAAAACCGCCGAAGAAATCAACGCAATGGATGATGTGAAACTTGTCAATATACAGCACGAATTCGGCATTTTTGGAGGAGAATATGGCTCTTACCTTCTTGCATTTTTGGATACACTTAAAAAACCGTCTGTTATAACCTTCCACAGCGTTTTGCCTTCGCCCAATAGTGAACTTTACGACATAGTCCGTTCTATAGCAGAAAAAGCAAGCGGTCTTGTAGCAATGACCAACCTTTCAAAAGAAATACTGAACCGAGAATATGGCATTGGCGAAGAAAAGATTTCAGTAATTTCTCATGGGATTCATTCGGTTAACTATACTTCTCATGTAAAACAGAAATATGTTTTAAGTTTTTTCAAAAGAACAAACCTTTTGACTTTTGGTTTCTTGAGCAGAGGTAAAGGAATTGAATATGTTATAGAGGCGCTTCCTAAAGTAGTTGAAGCTTATCCTGACTTCGTATATATCATTTTGGGGGTTACTCATCCTGGAGTTCTAAAAAAAGAAGGAGAAAGTTATCGTAATTTCTTAATTGAAAAAGTCCGCGCTCTTAATCTCTCTTCCAACGTGAACTTTTATAATGAATATGCTGACATTGACAAATTGCTTCAATGTTTAAAGGCGACAGACCTTTATATCTCAACATCTCTTGACCCCAATCAGGCTGTTTCAGGTACGCTTTCCTATGCGTTGGGTTCAGGTCGCCCGGTAGTTTCCACACCTTTTGCGCAAGCCAAGGAATTAGTAACTTCCGAAACAGGGATATTGGTAAATTTTAAAGACTCTGATTCTTACGCCGAAGCTATAATAAAACTTCTTAAGGAGCCCAAACTAAGAGAACAGCTTGGGAAAAATGCCTATTTTAGGACTCGCAAGATGACATGGGATAATGTTGCGCTTGAGTACTCAAAATTGTTCTCTAAATATTCAAGTGATATCTCTAAATTAAGTGAATACAAAAAAATCCCCCGTATTAATCTTAGTCATATGTTTCGCCTGACAGATGATTTCGGCATCATACAATTTGCAAAATTATCCCTACCTGATATCTCGTCGGGTTATACACTTGATGACAATGTCCGTGCTCTAATAGTTGTATGCTTATACTATGACGAACTCGGCAGATCTATTAAGAAACCCTATCTTGATAAACAAAAAACTGAGATAGTCAATCGTATGAAAATATATTTGAATTTCATAGAGTTTTTATTAGGTCCTAACTCGGAGGGGCAAGGTGGCAATGAAGGTATCTTCCATAATTATGTAAAAGCCGACAGAACGATAGATATTGAGCTTGGCAAGAAAGAAAATCTTGATGATGCTAACGGTCGGGCTATGTGGGCACTGTCGGTTGCCGCTTCGGTTGCTTCCCTTCCTGCAAACATAAAAAACAAAGCTCTCTCTCTGTTAAAGAAAAGAATAGAAAAACATAAAATGTTTGAATCTCCCAGAGCGACTGCTTTTTATATAAAAGGGATTTGTCTGCTTTTAAAAAGAACTAAAGAAATTGAAGGTAAGGGTTTGGACATATCTGGTTCAAAGCCTTCGTCTTTACTGCATCCGCTTCGTCGGGCAGAAGACGAGAAAGAAAAAGGATTGAATGACGAGTGGCGAGTCAAGGCGGAAAAGATATTAATTGTTCTTTGTGACAGACTGGTATCGCTTTATCGCGGGGTATCTTCTGAAGATTGGCAGTGGTTTGAAGATTATCTTACTTATTCCAATGCCATTTTACCGGAAGCGCTTATTTTAGGATATGAATATACCCGTAATAGCGACTACTTTGATACAGGCATAAAGACGCTGGATTTTCTGATAAGTCATACTTTTATAGACGGAATATATATGCCTATAGGTCAGGACGGCTGGCATCACAGAATGGGGAAACGCCGTTATTTTGATCAACAGCCGGAAGATACATCGGCAATGACCTGTGCTCTTGCTACTGCATATTCTGTAATCGGAAAAGATTTTTATAAAAAACTTATGAATGAGGCGTTCAACTGGTTTTTGGGCGATAACAGCATTAAACAGGTGGTTTATGACAGGACTACGGGCGGATGTTATGACGGTTTGGGCGAAAGTCATATCAATCTCAATCAGGGATCAGAATCTACTACATCCTATCTTTTAGCAAGACTTGCTTTAATCGGAAAAGAGGATGAACGTTAACAATTTCATATTTTCGACAGTAGTTGCTGATTGAACGGCATGATTAAAAAAAGATATGCGATAGAAATGCGGTAGAAATATAGTAGATATATGTTGTAAAAGGATTGAAAACTAAAAAAAATTACATATTACAACTTCAAAAAACTAATGATAGCGACAATGTATTTCAATACATTTCAATTTATTTCCATTATATTTCTAATTTCATTATTTTATTGTAGTTGCCGATTCATCGGCATTAAAAAAGTTAGATGCTATCTGCCCGCTTTGCAAGCCCTCGGCTTCGCCGAGAGGCGAGCAGGTGAGCGTGACGATTATCCCGCAGAGTATCGGAAAATTTTGGACCCTCTGCAATTTAAAAAATTGCGAGGACCAAAGTCCCGGGAATTCTCCGAATTCCTCGGGGGAAATTTCTGAAAAAATAAAGAATCCTTGTGCTTTAGCACGGGGAGATTCATGGGAAAAGAGGGGGAATCGCTAACAATTATTATTTTCAAAAAAGGAGACCTTTAAAATGACCTGTTGTAAAAAAATACCTGCTCGCCCTAATGTAACATCGGAACAAGCAGGTGGGACAGTTTGTCTGTCAGGCTATTTCAACCCGCTGCATAAAGGACATGTTCGATATTTTAAAGAAGCAAAAAAACTCGGAGATTGTCTTATTGTTATAGTCAACAACGACAAACAGGTCAAGTTAAAAGGCAGTAAACCTTTTATGAATCAGCAAGAGCGTCTGGAAATAGTTTCATCTATCAGATATGTTGATAAAGCGCTCCTGTCCATAGACAAAGACAAAAGTGTCATTAAAACTTTGAAATTAGTTAAACCCGACATATTTGCTCAAGGCGGCGACAGAACGATAGGCAACATTCCCGAAAAGGCAATATGTGATAAGTTGGGAATAAAAATAGTTGAAATGGTAGGCGGTGAGAAAATACAGTCAAGTTCAACGTTGCTTAAAAATAAATAAAATCCTGATGCTAAATACTCAATGCTGTGTTCTTACACTTGATTTAATGTTGTAGTTGTAATAGAAGCACTATATACCCAACACTATATACTAAGTTTATGGTTAAGACCAAAATAATCTGCACACTCGGCCCGGCGTCTTCAAATCAAACGGTTCTTAGAAAAATGATGCTTGCGGGTATGGATGTCGGACGGCTGAATTTTTCCCACGGCAGCTTGAAGGATTTGCTCCATAAAATAGAACTTGTTCGGCTTTTAAATAAGAAATACCGCAGACGCATAAAACTTCTCGGTGATTTACAAGGCCACCGCATAAGAGTAGGAGAACTATCCGCGCCTGTTGAACTTAAAAAACGCCGGATTTTGTGGCTTACCCAAGAAAAGATAAAAAGCACGAATGAAAAAATTCCTTTCGATTATCAAGGTTCGCTAAACAGCATAAAAAACGGACAATATATATTCATAGACGATGGCAATATCGCTCTGGAAGTAATTGGTAGAACTGAGACTATCCTTAAGACAAAAGTAATAGTCGGCGGCTTGCTTAAAGAACATAAAGGCATAAATATCCCAGGCGCAAAACTTCAATTTGGCGGGATAAGCCAAAAAGACATACAAGATATACTCTTTTGCAAAAGGCATAACGTGGAATATATCGCGCAGTCGTTTGTGTGTACGAAGAACGATATTTTAGATGTAAGAAATATGCTCGAGAAAAACTCGCGTTGCAAGATAATTGCCAAAATAGAGAGTAGGGAAGGGATAAAAAACATTGATGAAATAATAAAAGTTTCTGACGGGGTTATGATAGCGCGCGGAGATATGGGAGTGTCATTGCCTATCTACGAAATTCCCATTATCCAGAAGACGATTATTGAGAAATGTAACCGAGCCAAGAAATTCGTCATTACCGCAACACAGATGCTGGAAAGTATGACGGAAAATCTTCGCCCCACCCGCGCAGAAGTGTCGGACGTAGCCAACGCTATAATAGACGGGACTGACTTTGTTATGCTTTCGGCTGAATCGGCTGTCGGTAAATACCCTGTCCAGACGGTCAGTATGATGAATGATATAATAAAATTTACTGAAGGATATTTAAAACATCCGCCGCAAAAATTTCACACATCTTTTTGAAACCAAGAAGAATCCTGTCAAGGACAACGGTAATTTCTACCAAGAATCAGGCAGAATGCCTC
>JAGLSL010000035.1 GCA_023135785.1 bacterium | reverse complement strand
ATCCTGGGGGTGGAGAAGCTCCCAAGGGTTCGGCTGTCCGCCGATTAATAGCGGTACGCGAGCTGGGTTTAGACCGTCGTAAGACAGGTCGGTCCTTATCTGCCACAGGCGTAGGATATTTGAAGGAATCTGTCCTTAGTACGAGAGGACCAGGACAGCCGAACCTCTGGTGCACCAGTTGTTCTGCCAAGAGCATTGCTGGGTAGCTACGTTCGGTGCGGATAAGCGCTGAAAGCATCTAAGTGCGAAGCCCTCCCTAAGATTAGATATCCCTGAAGGCAACTCGAAGATGACGAGTTTGATAGATCAGTGGTGTAAGAGTGGTAACATTTTCAGCCTACTGATACTAATTGCCGTTCGATTTTTTTGTAGTTCTTATATCTTGTTTTTTTTCATCAACCAGTACACTTGTCTTTATTAATTAATTTTTGCCTCGTGATCATACTTCGGAGGGCAACACCCGTTCCCATTTCGAACACGGCCGTTAAGCCTCCAAAGGCCGATGGTACTATTCCTGCAATGGAATGGGAGAGTTGGTTGTTGCGAGGCATTTTTTTTATTATTCTGCCTACCAGGCAGAATAATAACCTTAGTCGCTTTGATTTGAATTTCTCGGGGTGACTTTTGGTTTTTCGTTTTGACTTTTTACTTTCCTAACACTCCCCTACTCCAACAATTAATGTCATTGGGAGGGAGAAATAGCAACCGAAGCAATCTAAAACATTTGAATTATTTTTGGAAGAACTACTTATTTCTTATAACCTACGGGGACAATGTAAAGCGACTGATAACCTTCGGGTAAATCTAATATCTTATCAACCTCTTCATCATTAAAAGCGCCTATAGAAACAGAACCCAAACCTAAAACTACCGCCTGCAACTGAATATTCTGCGCAACGTGACCTGCTTCAATATACATATATGTTATTCCACGCCCCCCATATTTATCGGTTATCCTTGTCGAAACCCCGCATATAACAATATCAACAGCCGCGTGCTCTACGGATGTTTGTCCTAATGAAGAGAAGGATAACTTAATTCTTAGATCCTTACTTCCCAAAATCTCTAAAGTATGCCCATTGGGAACATAATGAAAAAAACCGTACTTGCTTAAAAGATAAATTTCGAGCGGATATAACGCGCCTGCGGAAGGAACTGCACGCAACCTTGAATCACCACTTTTTCCTGTTATCCCCTGAGCCGCCCACAAAAGTTGAGAGATTTCTTTAACACTCAACTCTTTATCTGAAAAATCTCTTTTTGAACGCCTTTTTGTAATCGCCTCTTCCAAAGAAACTTCGCTTTTAATTTTAGGTTGTGGAAGATAAATTATTTTTTGCTGTTCCATTATTTCCTCTTTAATTTTTATTCATTTAAATTATCCGTATTTAATCTTCATTATAAGAATTGATAAAGACAAAATCAAAGTTACCGAATTGGCTAAAATGATAGGTAGTTCTCCTATCAAAATACCATAGATAAGCCATAAAATAATACCGATAGATAAAAACAAAAAAGTGGCAAGAGAAATATCTTTGGTATGTTTTGTCCTAAACGCCTGCAACACCTGCGGCAAAAAAGATATGGTGGTCAATGCCGCCGCCAGCAACCCTATAATAAAACCCAACTGATTAGTTTCCATGTATATATTCACTCCTTTTAAGTTGTATTTGGGATTGCCAGACAATATCATAATTCTCATAAGCAGGCGAATCTTTCTCGTGTGTTCTTTTAGCTCCAAAATCATCCTGCATATTGGGACCAAAACTATAAAGTTTGAACCCGCCGATATGGCGGAAATATACTAAACTTTTTCCGCTGAACGGGTCAATAGGAACTTCGCTTAATAAACCCGCTGACACCAACTCGTTTAAATCCGCCGGATAACTTACATTTTTTAATTTAAATATTTTCAAAGCAAGCCCGGTTCTGCAAACATCGATATCCGCTTGATGTCTTGCTGCATGCTCACGTGTTTTATCCAAAGATGGGATAAGCATTCTGGTAAGAACACAGTATTTTGGCAACTGTTCTATCTCTAGGTCTATCGGATTCCTTTTGGAAAGATTTTCATACGCATAGTAATCAACATTATAAGAATCTTGCATTCTTGACATCAATGTAAGATAACATACATAATCTTTTTTGAAAATTGGTTTACCAAGAAAAGCTCTAATGACTAATAAAGGCGTTGGAGTATTATTAAAATCTATCTCTTTTAACCCTTTGGGTTTGCCACGAAGTATCCTTTCAAATGCCCAACCCCCCCAAAGAACTCCTTCCCCATCCATACATTTGATAAATGGCTCCATACCTTGGTGGAAAGAGAGTTCATTCATTATTAAATTTGCTTTTTCAACAGAAATACCCATCAAGTCCGATATACTTTTGATACATTCCATTATGATCCTGTCACACTCAATCCTTACCAATTGTGTAATCAGAATCGGTTCATCTTTTAGATGGTTAGAGATTTTCAAACCGACAAGAAGCGTGTCAAATGCCTGCGCATTTTTCCCTGCTTCCGCTTCAAGTAAAGCTCTTAGGCAAAGTAATCTCTCTGACTCTCGCATCAGTGAAAGATGTGGCAATGTCATGTCAATTCCTTTTTCATAATCAAGATTGAAATTACATTTAGGTTTCCGTGAACCTTCTTCAAGAAGCGCGTAAATTTCCTGCAACTGTCGAGAATTAACCTGTTCTCTGATTTCTTTTCTCTGTTCATCAGTCCACTTTGATATATCAGAGTAAGATTTAACTTCTTCAATAGCTTTTATCACATTATTTTTAGTGCCCATCTCTTTGTTGGGAATATAAGGTATTCCTCCCTCGCCCGATGTCATCAATACAAACGCCTTGTTATATAGTATTGCCGCATTCTCTTCATCAGGAACAGGAGCAGGAACGATTTCGGCAATAGTCATAGGCCTGCCCTGCTCTTTTAATTCGGCAATTGTATTTTTCAACTGAATACTGAATATAATGTTCAGAATTATATGCACCACAATGAACAGAGCGATTAAACTGCCGAATATAATCCCTATCACTTTCAATACTTTCTTTATTCTACTCATAAAATTTCCTATTTGGTCAACTCCCTAATATAGTTTGAAAATTCTTTTTCAGATTTGAATTTTTTCCCTTTGCTTTTCTCTTTTTTGCAAGATATTCAATCGCTCTTAGTTCTTCTTTAGTATACTGATTTTCTTTGACTATAATAGATTTTTTCATACTAAATAGTCCGTTTTCTTGTTATTCTCCCAAGACAAATGTCTAAAACAGTGTAGAAGTTACATCCCTATCGTTACCGAATGGTGATGATAGGTTAAAAAAAGCCGTTAATCGTTTGATTGCGGCTTTTTTGTTTTTCTCTTTTGTCATTTTTTCTATACCAAAACTCATTATATCCCCCTAATTAAGAATTTTCAAACTGATAAGAATAGGTATTTGGTTGGGGTTATGATGCCCGTTTCGTATTTAGGTTACGTCTATCGTCTTTTAAACCGTAAGCCTCAAGAGGCTACCCCGCAGGCTTTAATTAAAACACTGTGCGTTTAAATTATGCGGCCCTTTGGGTAAATTATTCTCTTTTATGAATAATTTAGGTTACCGTTACCGCTAAACGATACGGGCTTCCTTACCGTTACCTTTCCCTAAAAAATCCTTTTGACCATTTACCCGAAGCACTTTCCTGATTTTGCCACCCTGAGAAATTCTAGGAATTTCCAGGACCAAAGTCCCTGAAATCTTTCCCTGAGGAATGCAGAGCATTCCCAGGACTAAAGTACCCGAAATTTCTTCGAAATTTCAGGGTGCAGATTTCTAGGGGGAAATTAGGAAAGTGCGAAGTCCCCCCTGTTATATTTCAAGAGAAATGTAGGGGGGAAGATTTGACAGAGGAGTTATAATACGTGTGTAAAGAGGAGGTAAAAAAGATGAGAGGAAATGCATTTATAATATGTCTTGTAATTGTTGGGATGTTGATGAGTGGTTGTGCTACTACTTCAACAAAAACGAGGGAAGGCGCGGGAATAGGCGCAATTCTCGGTGGTGTTGCGGGTGCTGTTATAGATAAAGACAATCCTTGGCGTGGCGGTGTTGTAGGAGCGGCGGCAGGCGCACTTATAGGAGGCGCTATAGGCAGTATACGGGATCAGGCGGCGCAGGAAGCGGCAGAAGAGAACAGGACCGTTCAGTATACGAGAACAATGGATAACGGCACACGGGAGATAATTAGGGCAACACCATACGGATATACCGAAAATGGTGACTATAAATTAGTAAGGACTCAGGTTATCCGCGACGGCATAGTAGTAAGCGAGGAAGTTAAAAGAGTTCCGATGTATTAACTTAGAAATTTTTTAACAGAAATTTCGAGAGGTTTTTAAAACTAAATTGAGTTTACCAGAGATACTACCCGCCTGCCCACTTCGCAAGCAGGCGGGTAGTATCTCTGGTATCTAGTATCTGGTATTACAACCACGGGACGGTTTCGTATGTTTTGTCCGAAGCTTTGACAAGATTGGGATGTTCAACAGCAATTCTTAATCGCAAAAGATAAAACACCACCAGAAAATCTTTTACTTCGGATATTAACCCTTCCTGACCGGTAAAAATTTCTATAAACTGCCTGAACGTATCTTTGACATATTCCTTCTCTGTTTTCGTGTTTACCTTATTTTCCAAGTATAGGATTATTTTTGCTAATTCGCCCGATTCCAACCAAACACCTTTGCAACCTGAGCATTTATCAATAAGAACTTGGGAATCCATATATTTTAAAGCCAACATTATTCCAAAACATTTAGGGCAAATCTTTCCTTGTGAAAAAGTGCTTAATTTTTTCGCATCTTCTCCAAAAGGGTCAAAGTCAAGCCATCTTAAATCATCATCTGCTCTATCTTTTGCTTTTTGTAGTTCATCTCTATCAAACCATTTGCCTTTACACTTAATACATTCGTCAATCATAATACCCTTGCAATCAATTTGTTTTAACTCACCTTGGCAATCCGGACATTTCATATTTCCCTCCTTGGGTTAAAATATTCTTACCAGCATCTCTGATAGGATTCGTTTTTATAAATATCAAAAATCAAACTTTTATTCAATCTCAATATACCACCACCTCTCCCCTAAATCCAAAGGAATAATATCATTGGATTCCTGCCCTCCAAAAAGATTGGCGAGGCAAGCTTTCGCAGGAATGACAACAAAAGAATCTAATCTTTATTAATAACATTAATCAGTTCAAGAAGCCGACCATAATCGTGCTGGTTAAATTTCATAACGAGACGTGGGAGGTCTAAATATTCTTGTTTCTTAATTTCTTCTTTGGTAGGTGAAGAAGGTTCTATACTTCCCCCGGTTAAAATATCTTTGAAGTTTTGGTTTATAAGTTTTAGTGTTTTGTCGGAAACAGTTTTGTTAAGTCGCAGAACTGTAAGGCCTGAAGCATAGCGTATGGAGTGGTATATTCTGTAAAAATCTTCTATATATTTAACCGCATCATCTACATTTGTAATAATTTTGAAAAGGTTAAAATCTTCTTTTTTAATAAAACCAGTTTTGACCAATTGGTCGTTTAGAAATTTTTTCCATTGTGTCCAATATGTTGAGCCCTGGGGCTGCATTAGGAGTATTGGTCTTGGTCTGGATTTGCCTGTCTGGATTAATGTGAGCGCTTCAAATCCTTCATCGTTAGTGCCAAAGCCGCCGGGAAAAAGTGTAGTGGCATCAGTTTCTTTTATGAAGATGAGTTTTCTCGTAAAGAAATATTTGAAGTTTATAAGTTTTTGTTTTTCGTCTATGTAAGGATTAGGTTTTTGTTCAAAGGGCAAACGGATATTTAATGCAAATTCTTTACCATGTCCTGCTCCTTTGTTGCCTGCTTCCATAACACCACCGCCACCGCCGGTTACTATCATATAGCCCTTTGCGGATATTTTTCTTGAGAATTCTTCAGCCATTTTATATTCGGGCGATGTATTAGCCGACCTTGCAGAACCAAAAATTATGACTTTTTTTACATTTCTATAGGGAGTAAATATTTTAAAGGAATAACGCAATTCTTTCAGCGCGGTATTGATAAGTTTGAAATCGCCTCTGTCAGATGATTCTAATCCCAACTTAACTGCTGTGGTAAGTATTTCGCGAAGAAGTTCTTCGGTTTCAGGTGAAGAAGCAGATAGTTTCGCGAGCTTGGATATCAATTCGTCAGTTGTCTGAACGCCAATTTCGTATTCTCTATATGTCTTAGTCATATTTTAGAGCAAATCCAAAAATTCTTTCACGGTTAAAGATGATTGTTTAATGATATGTCTTAAGGTTCCTTTTCTTAAATCTTTACGATGATAAGGGATAGTTATACTAGTATTATCTTTTATATAGATGCGATGACTGCCTTTTTGGCGAATAAAACGAAAACCTGCTTTTTCCAAAGCCTTTATCACTTGCTCTGGCTTTAAAGCGGGCAATTTAAACATAATCTATGATTGGATTAAACTTTTGCATGGACACGAATAGGCGAAACAATCACACCTCTATCTTCTGTAGGAATTTCTTCTTTGTGCTTGCCCATAACTTCTAAATATAAGCTGGCTGCTTCCTGAATATTTTCTAATGCCTCTTCAAAAGTATCACCTTCCGAGATACGGCCGGGCAAAGAAGGAATAGTAACCGTGTATCCGCCTTTTTCCTCATCCGGTTCGAAGATTGCTGTATATTGATGAACTGTTTGTTTAAATGTTTTCCTCACCATATCTGTCCAATTTATCATTCGCGGAAAGTAAAGTCAATTAGTAGATAAGTCATTTCTGATATTGTAATATTTGCATCGAATCACGATAAGAGGTTATCCAAAGAGTTTCGTTCCAAGGTAATGCCTCTCTTTTTTATTTGAGATTCACGCGAGGGGAAATATTCTACGCTATTAAGGGGTTTTGAAAATACCTGCAGAAATCCGCTAAGAGATAGGAATTTCCGCAGGTATTAATTGAAATGTCTAATCCTTTACTGACCGCCGCCTTTTCGTTTCGCAAAACACTCTTTGCAATATATAGGACGGTCATCTTTGGGTTTAAAAGGTACTTCGCATTCTTGTTTGCATTCTGCGCAAACCGCTTTGTGCATTTCGCGAGAAGCAGAACCACATCCACAGCCACCACTTTGTTCGTCTGACATATTATCTCCTTTTTAGGATAATGATTACACAGATTAGAAAACACCGAATTATAGAGTTTTCACAGAGAGATTTCAAATATGTAATTTTATTAAGTTTGGATAATGAGAGATTTATCTTTTTAAAAATTAGTTCGTAAAACTACCTATTTTTTTATTTATCTCTTCGGATCCGATGCTCCGACATTACGTCGGAGTTCGGACTCCTTGAGTTTTAAATTTAAAACTCAAGGACTTTTTAATTTCTCTATCTTCTTATCTATAGCATCCAGTTGTTCCATCAATTCCAGCCAAAGGTCTTCTTCTTCTTTAATAACTTTACCAAGATGTTCGTAACGCAGGTTACGGTCAATTGACCAGCTTGAGGAATCATTCATAAATATGTCGCGGATTTCTTCCCATTCTTTTTTATGACCTTCAAAGCGTGTTTGGGTTTCTTTTATTCTGGAATTAAGCTTTCCAATTTCAAGCCTAAGGCGTTTTAGTATTTTGCGGTCGGGTTTATTATGAGTATTTGCGGATTTAGATTTGCGTTTTGTATTTTTTTCTGCGCTTAATTCATTATGGAATCTTGTTTCTATTCTATAAACATAATCTTCATAATTACCCGGATAACTAAGAATTGAGCCGTCTTTTACTTCAACTATTTCGGTTGCCAGCATATTGACAAAAGTACGGTCATGACTGATAAATATAATTGTTCCGTGAAATTTTTTTAAAGCTTTGCCGAGTGATTCAGCAGTCTCGAAATCAAGATGGTTGGTAGGTTCATCCAAAAGAAGCACATCGCTTTTGGATAAAAGTAATCCTGCAAGACATAATCGTGCTTTTTCGCCTCCGCTTAATACGGAAACTTTTTTCTGCACATCGTCACCTTTAAAGAGAAAACTACCCGCCAGATTCAAAATAGCCTGATGGGATGCAAAGTTTTGAGCCTTATTTGAAAGATGAGTATACACATCATCCTTCGGATTAAGTGATAGAAGAATATGTTGGGCATAATAACCTATTTTTAAGTTGCTTCCCCATTTATAACTGCCGGATTTTGCTTCCAGGTCGCCGGCAATTGTGCGCATGAATGTTGTCTTGCCCTGTCCGTTATCGCCTAAGACAGCAATATGAGAGCCTCGTTTAAACTGCATATTGATGGAACTTGCCACTTGATGATCAGGATAGCCGATTGTGAGTTCATCGCAGTTAAATGCCATTAAATTACTTGCTTCAACGTTAGGGATTTTAATATGCACATTGTCAAGTTGATGACCAACATCTATGGTTTTCATTTTTGCCATTTTCTTCTTAAAGGATTGGGCTTGACTGGCTTTTGTGTTTTTTGCGCCAAAGCGGTCTATAAATGTCTGTAATTGTTTTTTCTTGGCGGTAATTTTCTTGTTGTAGCATTCTTTTAGGCGACGCTGTTCTTCTTTATAGACCAAAAACTCTTCAACATTTCTGGGATACAAAGTACATTTACCATTTTCAATCTCAAGAGTTTCTTTACAGGTTTTTATAAGAAACTCTCTGTCATGGGAAACGATGAGAAAACCTCCGCGGAAATTCTTCAAAAATTCTTCTAATAAAATCAGTGTTCTAAGGTCAAGATAATTTGTAGGTTCATCAAGTATAAGAAGGTTGGGATCACGAAGTAGCATTGAAGCAAGTTTTACACGCGTTCTATAACCGCCCGAAAGAACGCCTATTTTTTCAGAAAGCATTTCGTTTGTAATCTGAAAACGCGCAGCTATTTTCGCGCATTGCCACGGCTCTTTTTCTGTATATCGCACAAGGAAATCTACTACGGTTTCGTCAAGTTTGTAGGGGTCGTGTTGTTCCAAATAAGCCAAACGAAATATAGCGCTTTTTTGGACAGTCCCGCTATCTTGTTCTTCGTGGCCTGTTATTATCTTGCATAATGTTGACTTACCCGAGCCATTTCGTCCGATAACGCCTATTTTCTGATTTTCAGAAATAGTAAAACTCACATCATCAAAAATGACTTGTAACCTGTAGGCTTTATGAATATTTTTAAGCTGCAATAATGTTTTCAAAATTTTCTCCTGTACTGTGCAAATATCATATCTATCTCATAGAGTAAATTATCCCGCCCTAAATTAAAAGATGACGAATGAAAAGCAAAAAAATGTAAAAGGATTTTATAGGGTGGTAGTTGAATGACAAGATATAATTAATAGTGTGTTGTCCCCTTGCGGGAACTTTGTTGAAATAGAGCATCTGTTGATTTCTTAATCCTAATCCCAAATTTTGCTATTGCAAAATTTGCCCCAAAAGGGTCGTTCGGCAAATCCGGCGAGGATATGCCGGTTTTACGAGGTAATCCCTGATTTTTCTAATCCTAAAGGACAGACTTTCCTATCAATTGAAGAAAAGGTCTAATGAAAAATTAGGGATAATCCCCTTTATCCGTGTGGATTAGAATCTTCTCTTCGACATGCTTTGGCAATTCCTCAAAATATACTCCAACCAAATAAAGTCCTTTATCGGTCTTATCCTTATACACTATCTCGCATTTCAACTCTAATAATGGCTGTTCATCCTCTGAAAAATATATTCTGCAGATAATATCATGACCTTTTACATCTTCAGAAAACGCCAGCAGCATACCGTGCGAGGATATATTCAGGATATCAACAACTTCTGCTACTTCCTTTTTATCCTTTACGAGTTTAATTTTGAGGCCCGGAGCCGGCTTTACTCTAATCCAGCGTCTCCTTTCTGCGATAATTTTGTCTCGGCCTAACCGCTTTGCCTGATATAACGCCCTATCAGAGACATCAATAAGCTCTTCCGCTGTTTTTCCATTTAAAGGAAAAGAAGAAATCCCCGCGCTGAAACGCAGGGACACCCCCAGTCTCTCCTTACTACCAGAAAGTTGTATCCCCCTACAAAGATTGTCTCTTACCCTATCAAGAACCATTTTAGCATCGTTATTGTTTGCCTCAGGCAAGATTATAAGAAATTCCTCTCCGCCATATCTTCCAACTATGTCAATGTTTCTTATGTTTTTTTTCACCACATCCGCAAAAGACTTAAGAACTAGATTTCCGATTATATGCCCATATTCATCGTTGACATTTTTGAAATGATCTAAGTCTATCATTACGATAGTCATCTCTTTGTCATAACGCTTGCATCGGTTGATTTCATTATCCAGAATTTTCATTAACCACCTGTAATTGGCGCATCCGGTAAGTTCGTCGTAATGGGCCAGCACCTGCATCTGTCTTAAACACCTTTCAATCTTTGAAAAGTATGCCATTACAAGCCCGCCAACATAAAAGGAACAGACCCTCAACAAAAAGCTATTTATAACAACGTCTCTTAACGGCCAGTCTGTGAATATGGATATTTCGGCAAGGAAAATAAGCGATGATATTGTTGCGGTTATAACGCCTCCTCTAAACCCGAACCAAAATCCTGAAAGGCATATTAATGTAAGGTAGAGGTATCCCAGAGAAAAACCGAACGCTTGCGCCATAAGTCTTATACATATCAGAGCAAAAAAAGATGAGATAATGAAAACCATGCGGAATTTTATAGAAGAGATAAATCTCATAGATTTTTCTTTTACGGCAACGAACCATTCAACTAAAACCTTTTTATTGTATAGCGACGTTATCCTATTGGGGGTTACTTTCCTAAGGATGCGTTTGATATGCAAGAAATAGTCTATGACGATGCTATTCAAGAAATAAAACAAAGACCTTAACGGTGTCCTTTCTGTAAGTAAAGGCAGACAGAAACCTGCACAGTTTTTGTTCTGAAAAATATTTTTACTGCCTACAAGGAGATTCATTTTTGCCATAATCTTGTCCCCTATTATTGGTATGGTATGAAATGTTATGTAACCAGCGTCCCGATAATATTAAAGAGGGGGCATTTTACCAAATAGCTTGTGTCAATTCAAGAACTTGTAAGAGTCCATAACATATTGG
>JAGLSL010000034.1 GCA_023135785.1 bacterium | reverse complement strand
GGGAATTGTTGGCGTTACCTGCATCCGGCGCTCCATACTTATCCACTATTGTTTGAGATAACTGGGCGGAACTCATTTCGGTGTCAACATTAACCAACTCATTCAAAATAGTATCATAGGGCCATGTGCCTGGGGACTGATTCTTTTCGGAAGCAACCATTACATCCGCATAATCTTTTATTTCGTAAGCGGCTTCAAGCATTCCCATAGAACCACCGTCAAAACCGATAAGATTTATGTTTACCCCCAACTCATCTAATGCGCTTCTTATATCTGCAACTGAAAGCTTTTCTTCGTCGCCATAAAGACTTGCCGCATTCCAGAGAATAAGAGCGTATTTTTGGGCGGGGTTTGCTGCCACGGCGCCTTGGACAAAATTCACTAACCTCTGGGTATCTGCTACTCCCGATTCATCCAAAAACACCGTATCTTCCGAATTAAATCCCAAGATTGTCGCCTCATCAGCAAGAGCCGTTCCCATAGAATCGGCATCAGCCACCATATAGACCATAACAGTCCATGGGTGCTCTTGGGCATGAACAGGCTGGATAAAGCAAACCAAAGAAAAAATTACAAGCAAAGACAACAGGATTTTGTTGCCGAGCAAATTCATTTTTTTACACATATTTTTATCTCACCTCTTTTAAAAATTGTTTCACTAAAATCTATTACATCAACCTTCAATTTCATAACCAGGCGATTCAGGCGGCGGTGGCGGTTCAGGTAACGGCGCAGGCAGATTCTCCCCCCCCAACGGCTGGTTAATTATATTCTGTCCGCCTCCACCCTGTTGATTGCCTCCTCTAAAATTTCCAAAATTGTTCCCGCCGACATTTCCTGCTCCCTGTCCCCCACCATCATCATCACCATCGTTAAGAAGTCCCGAACTTTGGAGGAAATTCAATAGTTCGTCAAAACTTATAGGGACCGGGTCGCCCGGCGGCGCGCCGTCTTCAACCGATATCATAACGCCGCTGGTCAATAGCACTTCGCCTTCAATTCCGGGTAAAATATTTGTTACAGTCACTACTCCGCTTAACCCCATCAGTTGCGTCAACTGTTCGGACGTTACCTGAACGATAAAACTTGTACCTTTAACTCCTGCCACTGCTGTGGGAGTGCGAACTTCAAAAGACGAGTCCTTAGAGAAAAGTTTTCCCACATTAAACCTCGCTTTCCCCATAACAACATTCATTTTTCCTTCCCGATGGTTTTTGGCAGGAGAACATAAAAGTTTTTCTATTTTTATAGTCGTCTCGGGTCCTATAGAAACATTTGTTTCGTCAACAAAGAAAATGCTCGTTTTGGAATCTTCACCCGTTTTAATAGTGTCTTTTTCGTAAATATCGCTTTTTTTACTTAACGCTCTCCAAGCTCCGTCTTCATCGAGCCTCGCCTCTACCGTTCCGGTTAAAGAGACAACTTTGCCGATTGATTCCTGGGCATATAAAGAAAAAGAAACACTTACAATTAACAAAAACCCCACGAAAATTATTCCTAATATATTTTTATTCATTTTTTAAAACTCCTTTTCCGTCATTGCGAGCCCGAACCTTGTGAGAGCGTGGCAATCCCAAAATACAAGATTGCTTCGGTCGCTATCACTCTCCGAAGAGTCCGTATACTCCGTCCTTTCGGAGTCATCGGACCATCGCAATGACAAATTTGCATATTTTAATCTGTGTATCTGTCATAATCCCGCGGCGTAAACCATCGGGAAAATTTCTACGATATTTTCCCAATACTTCGCGGGATGATTGAAACTACGTTTCAATCAAAACTTACAACTCAAAAATAAAGAAGTTATATTTCTTTTATATTCGTAAAAATCTATATTGGAACTATTGTTAGTATGTTTATAGTTCAAGGCAACGCTCCAATTGTCGTTCAATTTGTATATAAATTCAATCCATCCGCTTAAAGTTGTATCTTTTCTGGTTTGCTCAAACGAAGAATCCTCGTGTAAAAAATTGCTGTTTGATTGTTCACCGCCAATTTCTATATTCATTTTGTCAATTGGAGTCGGAGCATATACGCTTAACCTGACTTTAGATTCTGAATAATCCCAATCGTCTCCTTGAGCATCATTGTTTTTATATTCACCGCTGAGTTTTATGTAACCTTTACCATCTATGATAGAAAAATATTGGCTTAAGCCAACCGCATTTGCAGAACCGCTCCTATTAGATTCGTCTTCATCTACAGAGATAAGATAATTGAGTTTTTCATACTGAAGATACACTTGTGTCATATGCGGAGAGGCAACGGAAATATTTAAAGAGGGAGTAATAGTGTGTTTGTCCAGATATTGAACATTGTCAACGAGATAATGGTCGTAATTATATTGAATAGAGGGCTGAAAAGGACGCAAATTTGAAGCAAAATATAACGAACCTGTATGTCCCTGAACATTGTATTCGGTCAAATCATGGTGCATAGACTGATAAAACGAATAAGAAATCCCTATTTCTCCCGGTTCTACAAAAGTACGATGCGCAAGTTTTAGATTAACAACAGCTCTTTCGTCTTCTTTGTCGGAAATAGTAGACGCGTCTTCGTCTCCCGATTGCAAGGTAACATTGTCGTCATATTCCACGCCAACACTTGCGTTTAAATTTAAAGGTTTGGTTCGTTTTTCTATTGCGCGTAAAAATTCATCGGAAGATTTGCCAAGTTGTGAATCAGAAGAAAGACGTTTTACCTGATACAAATTAAACTGCGCTTCATTATATAAACTCTGTTTAAAAAGAGACACTCCCTGCCAATAGTAAGACAAAACCGTAAGCGCAGGGTCAAGTTCTCTCACTTTTCTAAAAGGGGCAACAGCTTTGTAATATTTTTTCATACTGTAATATGTCGAGCCCTGATAATAATAAACCATGGCATCTTCCGGCGAATATTGTTCCGCCTGCGACAAGGATTCTAACGCGTTTACGTATTGTTTTAATTGATAATAAGCAACGCCAAGGGAGAAATGTATTTTTGTTAACTGCGGATTTAATATTAGGGCTTTCTGATAGTAAGAAACCGCTTTATAAAAGTCTTCCATTTGAGAATAAGTCGTTCCCAAATAGTAATAAGCATCCGCATTTACGGGATCAACACCCAACACTTTTTGAAATTTTTCCAGGGCATCTTCGCAATCCCCTACTTTTAAGGAAAGGATTCCTGCGTTTAATTCTTTATCTGCTAAATCAGAATTAGATACAGATGAAAAAACATATGGAGAATAAAGACAGCAGATAGAAAAAATTAATCCTAAAAGACCTAACTTTTTTCTTAATCCCATTTTTTTAATTTCCAACTTTTATTATATCTAATTTGATTAAAATATCAAGACCTTACCGAAATAAATAGAAATACATGGAAGTAAAACTTTGATATAAGTCGAAATACTTGGAAATATGTTGATATATGTTGCCTGTCTACCACGTATATCTATTTATCTCTATTTATTTCTACCGTATATCCATTCTAAATTTTTTGTTTTTTACAGAAAGTATCACGGGGTAACCGTCATAATATTTTTAGCTATTTCAGGATAAGCCGCAATAAATTTCAACTCATCCTCAACTAAAGGCTTTTGGGTGTGAACATTGGCATACCTGACAAGTTCCATTATTTTCGTAGCTTCCTTATCATCCTTGAATTCTATCTCAAGTTTACCGTAAACATTTCTAAACCCTTTAATACCGCTATATTCACCAACTGTTATTTGTCTTCCGGTTTCAATAATTTCAGGTTCTCCTCTGCCTAATTCTTCATAATGGTAAAGCTCATAGTTTCTGGAATCTTTCAAGGCACCGTCAACGTGAATGCCCGATTCGTGCGCAAAAGCATTATCCCCTACTCCCGGATGATTTATTGGAATAGGCACACCGAAAGCATAAGATGCATATTTGGAAATTTTCCAAGCCATTTTTAAATCTATATTGTCGTCCATTGCATATTTTCTTTTTAAACCACTTGCCTTCTTTACAGCCAATATTGTGGACACTAAATCCGCATTGCCAGCTCTTTCGCCCATTCCGTTAACAGTAGTATTTATATATGCATCTACTCCGCTGTCAACTGCCGCTTTAGCTCCGCCTATTGAAACTGCAACAGCCATACCCAAATCATTATGACAATGTAATTCAACACCTATTTTGACGGAAGCGACTATTTTGGATATTCTTTCATAGATTGAAAAAGGATCATCATATCCCAAAGTATCACAGTATCTAAACCTATCGGCTCCGGCTTCTTTAGCGGCAATGGCAAAATCTATAAGGAAATCTACATCAGACCTGGAAGCATCTTCTGCATTGATGCCTATTGTTTTGATACCTTCTTTCTTGGCAAACTTTGTAGCCTTTACAATCATTTTGATTATGTCATCTTTGGAATATTTACCTCCAAACTTGTTACTAAGCATTTGGTCAGAAGTAGATACTGACAAGTTCATGTGTTTAATATCGGTAAGTTTTAGTGACTTCTCAATATCTTTAATTACAGGCCTGCACCATCCGGAAAGAATAAGGGACTTGAATGCGCCTATTTTTTTAAGTTCGAGATTGGCATTAATATAGTTTGTTTCATGATTTGTAAATGGAAACCCGAACTCGCTTTGATAAACGCCCATCTTGTCCAGATACATATTTATCATTGTTTTCTGGAGTTTAGCCAATCCGAGGCGAGAAGTCTGAACGCCGTCTCTATTGGTTACATCAAGAATATGTATTCTTGGTCCCTTTAGAATTTTCTTTTTAACAGGCTGAAGTTTCTTAACCATAATTTAAATCTCCTTAAAATTAAATTTATCTCTTTATTTGAGACAAATTTAAAGCGTTTTCAAATTTTCCTTCTTTTAAAGCCAATGCTATTGAATTGGCGATATCCACCGCAACTTTAACCTGTGCTTCCTTGGTAGATGCGCCTAAATGCGGTGTAACTATAATATTATCCAATTCAAGAAGCGGAGAATCTGCAAGTGGCTCCTGCGCAAAAACATCAAGCGCCGCGCCGGCTATTTCTCCGTTTTTCAAAGCTTCATAAAGAGCAGTTTCATCAACCACTCCGCCCCTTGCGCAGTTTATCAGTCTCGCGCAATTTTTCATCAATTTCAACTCTCTCTCTCCTATAATATGCTTTGTTTCGGGCGTAAGCGGAATATGTAAGGAGACGTAATCGGATTCCTGCAACAGTCTATCCAACTCAATAAGCTCTATACCAAGTTCTGCTGCCTTCTCTTTGGTTATAATCGGGTCATAACCAAAAACTTTCATTCCCACACCCTTAGCCATATTAGCCATATGAGAGCCAACTCTACCCAATCCTATTACTCCCAAAGTTTTTCCATTAACTTCAGCGCCACCGGCAAATTTTTTCTTATCCCAGTTCTTACCTTTCAACGCAGAATGAGCCTGTGGAATATTTCTTGAAAGAGCCATCATTAAAGCAAATGCATGTTCTGCAGCCGACACAGTATTTCCCGAAGGCGCATTCATTACCACAATTCCTTTAGCCGTTGCCGCAGGAATGTCTATATTATCCACACCCACACCTGCCCGACCGATTACTTTCAGATTATCAGAAGCATCAATTATTTCTTTTGTAGCTTTGGTTTTTGACCTGACAATCAAAGCATCGTAACCTTTTATTTTCTCTTTCAACTGTTCGGGAGTAAGCTCAGTATCAACATCCACTTCCAACCCTTGTTCTTTGAGAATATCAACTGCTTCGCTGTTAAGTTTATCTGATATAAGAACTTTCATTTAATTATCCTCCATTGTTCCCTCACTAATGTTCGGGAATTGCAAAATGAAAAATTAACAATTAGCATTTAAAAATGTTTCTTCTAATTTGGAATTGCTAATTTTGCACTGCTAATTTTAAATTGATTAATTTGTATTGTACAAGATTTTCTGTGCCACCTTTACACCTTCACACATTTTCACAGGGTAACCTATTTTACCCAATGCAACTTCTAGGGCAGAAATACCCAGAATCACATCGGAAGCATCCATATATCCTAAATGAGCGATTCTCAATATTTTGCCTTTTAGGTCTCCCTGCCCGCCTGCGGCCTGAACACCTATTTCATCTTTCATAATCTTAAAAAGCTTAACTCCATCCATACCCTCGGGTAATTTCACAGAAGTAACTGCATCGGCAGGCGAAGAAGCAAAAACTTCCAAACCCAATGCTTTGACTGCCTGCCTTGTCGCTTCAGCCATTACAGCATGTCTCTTTAATACATTTTCAAGTCCTTCATCACGTATGAGTTTAAGCGCTTCTTTCAAAGCCACCATCAAACTAATTGCTGGTGTGTATGGTGTGCTGGATTTGTCTAAAGCTTTCTTATACGCTTTAAGACTTAAATAATACTTAGGTAATGTTGATGTTTCGAGCATTTTCTGCGCTTTTTTGCTCAATGAGATAAAAGCAAGCCCCGGCGGCAACATCATACCTTTTTGCGAACCGGAAACAACAACATCAACACCCCATTCATCGGTTTTTAGCTCCATAGCGCCAAGACCAGATACCGCGTCCACCACTATAACCGCATTAGTCTTTGCAGTAATTGCCGCAATGGCTTTTACGTCTGTTTTTACACCCGTAGAAGTTTCGCATAAGGTGACAAATACAGCTTTAGCATCAGGATTTTCGTTCAATAATTTTTCTATTAAAGACGGCTCAACTGCTTTACCCCACTGGACATGAACAGGAATAACGTCTAAACCGTATATATTACCAAGTTCCAACCATCTTTCTCCAAACTTACCTGCCTCAACTGCGATTACTTTATCTTTTGGTGAAAACAAATTAACGACAGACGCCTCCATGGCGCCGGTACCTGAAGAAGCAAAGGTAAAAACATCTTCAGTGGTCTGAAATAAAGATTTCAAACCTTCATTTGCTTCCACAAACAATGCGCTATATTCGGCAGTCCTATGATGTATAATAGGCTTTGCTAAAGCGCTCATAACTTCCGGTGGCAATGGTGTAGGTCCCGGAGTCAAAAGATACTTCTTTTTCATCTTGTGCTTCCTCCTTTTAGAGTAAGTTTACCTCGTAGATATTACAAATATCAACGAGGTTTAGAGAAGATGGAATAATACAATTTCATAATATTAAAGTCAACCCCGTTAGAGATAGGTTGCCACTGTATCTGTGGCAACCGCGAATTGCAAGTTTACTTTACATATAGTATAGCTTTTTCTTCAATAGATAACTGTGTATAAATCGTATTTCACTTAATCTCTAACGGGGTCAACTAGATATATAAATTAAAACCGACAGCGGGATAGATGATAAAGAAATACTAATTTATTTTTTAGGAGAAAATTTCGTATAATGGGAACAAAAGAATAATGTAATTGGTAATTCGTAAATGGTAAACAGTAATTACTAATTACGATTTACTGATTACGAGTTGCATATTAAGATTACCATTTACGAATTACGTGTTAAGATTACTACTTACGGATTACGAGAAAATAATGACTCAAAAAATAGATTTAGATAAAACCAAACTTCCTCAACACATCGCATTTATCGTTGACGGCAACCGCAGATGGGCTAAAAAAAATAAACTCCTCTCAACCCAGGGACATAAAAAAGGCAGCGACACTGTCCTTAGAGTAATTGAAGATTGCCTCCAACTGGGAATACCCGTGCTCACCTTTTATATTTTTTCCACAGAAAACTGGAAGAGAAAAGAGAAAGAAGTAAATTTCATAATGAAGTTTGGTGCAAATTTTCTTAAGAAAAAAATAGACTATTTCCATTCAAAAAATATCAAAGTAAGATTTATAGGAAGAATCCATGAGCTTGAAGGAAATCTCAAAAAAGCCATAGATTATGCAGAAGAAACCACGAAGAATAACGACAAGATGGTCGTAAACCTCGCTGTAAATTACGGCGGTAGAAAAGAAATAGTAGATGCAGTCAATAAAATATTAGAAAATAAAGATATTAAAAAAGTAGACCCCGCCCTTCCTAAAAATAAAGAATCTAATACTGAAGCGAAGGGCGGGGTAAATGAAGAAACCATTTCGGAAAATTTATATACCGCAGGGCTACCCGACCCCGACCTTCTAATACGAACCGGAGGAGATTTCCGCATCTCTAATTACCTGCTCTGGCAAATGGCATATACCGAAATTGTAATCATCCCCGAATTCTGGCCCGACTTGAGTAAAGAAAAATTATACGAAGCGATTGCGGAATATCATGCAAGACAAAGAAGATGGGGGAAATGATAAAAACAATTCAAAATGTAAAAGTCAAAATGCAAAATGGTTAATAACCAAACACCAAGAAACCTGCCCGCAACCGAATGGCAGGCGGGCAAGATATCCCCTACAGTCTGAAAGATTGCGGGGATTAAATCCTCTGGAATTTCAAAGAAATTCCAGAGGGCAAACAATAACCAAAATTCCAAACAAAAAGTTTCTGTCATTGCGAGTCAAAAACGAAGCAATCTCGTCTTTTAAAAATAAACAGCTGTCCTTGTTTTCTATTTTTCTACTTTTTTTCAAGTTTCTTGTAACCAACAAACAATAAAACGATAAAGGCAACTAATAACGAGAGAAATTTCAAGGCATCGCTTAATTCTGACCAGTAGTTTATATAGCCGTCACATATGCTAAATATTCCACCGAACATAAGACCAGTGCCTGTTGCTTGAACTGAGAGGAAAGAACCGACAATGATAGCAATTATTCCCAAGGGAACAGCTACAAAAAATAAATTTTTCTGAAATTGTTCTTCTTCCTTTTTGTATTGTTCGTCTAATCGGCCTTTTTCTGCTTCTAATGCCTTTTTCTCCTCTGGCGTTCCATGTTTATAGCGTTGATAATAATTCTTTACTTGGTAATCATCCCATTTAGGTTCAGTTACAAAGGTGCTGACGCCATAATGGATCATCATTGGGAGAACTATTGCTATTCCAAAGCCCAAAGCAAATTTTTTCGCAAGCATTCTTACCCCCTTTTACTTGTTTTATTGTTTTAACGTTAGAACTCACCTGCCGAAAAGCGCAGTTTTACAGTCAGCTGGAACTAATTGTTAGGTGATTTTTAAAAACAACGTTTCTTTTGTTTTTTTAAACAAGGCTTCTCACATTTATAACATATCTCATTTTTGAGATATCCACCATCAAAAAATTCTTTTAAATTGCTAAGCGTAGTGTATGCTATATTATGAATCGCTTCCTGAGTAAAAAAAGCCTGATGAGAAGTGATCAATACATTTGGAAAGGTAAGTAAACGCGCAAGCGTATCGTCAATTATAAGTTCTGTTGATTTATCTTCAAAGAAATAGTCGCTTTCTTCTTCGTATACATCAAGTCCGGCTGATCCGATTTTGCCTGATTTAAGGTCGTTTATCAAGGCTTGTGTATTGACAAGTTTACCCCGACCTGTATTTATTATCATTACGCCGTTTTTCATATGATCAATGGCCTTGGCATCTATCATATGTTCTGTATCTTTTGTAAGCGGGCAGTGAAGAGAAATAATATCTGATTTTTTATATAATTCATCTAGAGCGACATATCGAATATTGGTTTTTTTTGCATATTCGTGATCTGCATGAATGTCATATGCAAGAATATTCATTCCAAAACCCTTTAATATAGAAACAAGACATTTCCCAATTTTACCTGTACCGATGATACCGGCAGTTTTGCCATACATGTCAAAACCCAAGAGACCATTAATTGAGAAGTTTCCATCACGGGTTCGGTGATATGCTTTATGGATTTTGCGGTTTAGCGCTAGAATGAGCGCAACAGCATGCTCTGCTACAGCATATGGGGAGTAAGCAGGAACCCGTACAACATGTATTTTCCCATATGCTGTCTTGAAATCTACGTTATTATATCCTGCGCATCGCATCGCAATTATTCGAATTTTATGATTTACGAAATGTTCAATAACTTTTTTGTCTAATGAATCATTCACAAAAGCGCAGACAGCATCAAAATTATTCGATAACTCGACAGTATGTTGGTTAAGATGCGTTTCAAAATAAGTTATATCAAACCCAAAATTTCTGTTAACTTCTTCAAATGATTTTTGGTCATAAGGTTTTGTGTCAAAAAAAGCAATTTTTTTGTTCATATCTATTATTCTTTCACCTAACGCCGAAAATGAGGGAGCGCGGAATCCGCGATAGCAGGTTCTGCGTACCTCTCATTTTCTTTGTTCGGAATTCTCTTTCTGTTTTGTTAACTGCAACGGTCGGGTTAATGGAAACTTAGGAAGAAGCATGATTGTGCCTTTGAATGTCCCGTCTTTAATATTGAATGGAATGGTGAACTTGCTGTTCGTCCCGTTGTCGTTGGGGGTTACCTTGCCTTGAATGGTTCCCCCTGAAACAATATAGTCGGTCTTCACCTTTAGCTTTCTGCCTATCCATCCGCGGTTCTTGCTAACCGAAGAGTTCTTGAATTCAGCATTCCCAATCTTGCCAATGACTGTTCCGTCGGCATGGATAGTGATAACAACCTGCTGATGGTCCTCGGGCGCCTTGCTTGGGTAAGGCTCTACCTTAAAGGAACCAAAGATTTCTACGGTTCCAGTCCACGTTCCGACCAACTCCGGCGGAGGGAACTGCTCATTTCCGGCCATGGAGATAGACGAAGAAAACAGCGTGAGACCGAGCGCAATGATTAGTATTCGTTTCATATCCTTCCTCCCGAACGGCTAAAATCAGCAATGGCGCTTTTTGCCATTCGCTGGATTGATCTGTTACGATTTTTTCTTATGTTTTCGTAAATTTGTCGCATCTTCGATATCCTTTGGTCTCCCAGTTGATTCCTTGTTTTTTATTAAGTCCTCGATGGACAATATATTTGGGGATATCCCTTCAATTTCAACTTGATCGGATCTTTTTTTTGCGTCTTCAAATTCTATTTCTCCAGATATTTCAGTGATGATGTCAATTCTGCATGGGGCAACACCAATTTGAAAAATAACCCCTTTTTCTTTAAATGTATCTTCATTGATATCATTGAGAGGCGCGCCAAACTTTGCTAATGCTTTATATGTCTTTTTGGAGTTAATTTCGGTCGGAGCAACCCAAATATCGATATCAAGCGTGCCTCGCGGATACCCCTGAGCAGCTAAGGCATATGCTCCCACAAGAATAAAATCAACATCATGCTCTTTTAAGACTTCCAACATTTCTTTGTAATCTTGATTTAGCACTTAATTCTCCTTTTTTTGATATAAACCATAGCTCCATAGCAATATCCCACATCATTTCTAAGCACTCCTTAGTTGAGGCATCAACATAGTCATCGTCAATAATATATTTCATTTGAGATAACTTAACAGCATTTCTATTTAATTTCATCCCAATCCTTTCATTTTAATCAATCATAACAGTTAAGTTCAGTGGTGTTGTATATACATGGAAATCAAAAATATTTATATTTTTGCGCCAGCGCTTATACGACATCCACTGAATTGCATTATTATACTCCAATGATTTCATTTAATCCTTCGATCACAAGAGCTACAAGAATCAGGGAGAATCAGCAGAATCAGGGAATCGGACAGGAAGGGAATCGGGGTGGAATCGGGGGACACAATACCTATTTCTCCTTCTTCCTGCGCCCGGCTCTCTTCTTTTTAAGCCTTATCTTAAGAAGAGATTCCAGTTTTTCTATAAATGTATTATCTCCTAATGGCCGTCCTGTTCTTTCATGTAATTGTAACAACTTAATGTTATCATCATCGTCTGCCGTTATACTAAGAAAATCTTGCCAATTTTCTATGAGTTCTCTCAAGAGAGTATCTTTTATCAAAGGGTTGTTCTTAATCTTCATATGATGCTGTGTGCTTGACCACTTATAGTCCCATGGTTTCTTTACTATTCCTGCTTTCACAGGATTTAAAAGTATATAGCGGACTGCAGCTAATAAGTAGCCTTCATCAAGAACATATGACGAGAATCTTCCTTGCCATAGATACCCCCGCCATTTTTCCCTAAAATTAATGAATCTTGTGTAATTACGGTGAGTTTCACCTATGGCTTGGGCTAAGCTTCCATCTTCATGAGGAGTTGCTATAAGATGTATATGGTTGGGCATTAAACAGTAGGATAGAATATCTACTTTAAACCGAAGCGAATAGTTATTTAGTAATCTAAGATATTCTTCATAGTCACCTTCATTAAAGAATACCTTTTGCCTGCGGTTGCCTCTTTGAATTATATGATGAGGATATTCAGGAACAACTACTCTTGCTATCCTTGACATAGATAGGTTTTAACTGTTCAAGCTACATTTGTCAAGAGAAATAGGTATTGTGTCCCCCGATTATTTTACATACTGACCGTTATAACCATAACCGCCGCAACCTAACTCAAAGGCGCCACCGCCTTTTTGAAGATACTCTACAAATGAGGGGCACATTTTTATTTCACCAGTCCGGAGATATGGATATATCGGTCCCCCGGCAGGGTCAAAAGGCTGCCCCATTGTCGACCTGGTTCCATGCCAGCGATGAAGCTGTTTGCCGAGAATATCGGCGGCGACCGGCGGATACCAGCCTTCCCAATCCTGAACATACATCTGCACCGCCAAATGAATTTGCCGTAAATTGGATATACAGTTAGCCTGCCTGGCCATTTCCCTGGCCCTGATTAATGCCGGCAGCATTAGGGAAGACAAAACCGCTATTATGGTCATTACTACCAACAACTCTACGAGAGTAAAAGCTCTTCCTTTTTTGAGCCTTTTTTGGAACAAAGTCATTGCAGTTTTTTTCTTTTAATGGCTTCCTCTTTCCGAGGATACTTACCGCAGGTAAATTTCTCACCTTCAGGGCAATAACCTAAGCTTTCGCATTTCGCTCCAGCATGGGAAAATACCGCCGGGAGATGGCTGCGGCACATTTCCAGCATTTTGTTTGCCAGGTTTCTGATTTCCCATTGCGCCCTGACACAGCATCTTTGTTTAAAGAAATGCAGAAGCTCCCTGCAGTTCATTGTTACCACAATCTTTGTCTCTACCGCCTGAGGTAAAATAAATCGGACATCCTGGTTTGCTTTCTCCCCTACAATACCATTTTCTTCCAGCTTTCTTAGTATCCGGTGGTAACTTTGCTGAATCTCTCCCATAACTCCTATAAATTCACTTTTCAGGGTTTCATCTCTCTCAATTGAGGCCGGGATTATGTAATTAAAATCTTTTTCTATCACATATCTTTGACTTTGCTGGGAATAAGAAGCCATCCGGTGCCGGACAAGCTGATGCGTTAAAGCCCGTGATACACCCTCTATGGCAAAAGTGAACTTTACGTGTTCCAATGGGCTTTCGTGCCCGGATTCAACAACTTTTTTAACAAACACTATCTGCTTTTCCAAATTTCCTTTCTGCTCTTTTAGGATATCAACGACAAATTTAGCAGAATAGCATTGCCTACAGGCAGCGTAGATAATAGAAACTGCGTCCTGCGTTACATCCAAAAGTTTTACGTTTAATTCAGCCCGGGGCATCTTTTAGTTCCTCCTTCTATGTTTTTATGTAAACCTCCTAAATATTCTAATATTCTCACAGTATTATTTAAGGCATCTAATTTCATTAACACAGTAGAAAAGTCATTCTTAATCCTTTTCATGAAATCGCATAAGACTATTTCAAAAAGGTCATCTACGCTATAGCCAAACTGAAGAGCTGTCTTAAGATTGTGCTCGGTAACGGAGAAGTCCTCCTGAGAAAGGCTTTCATAAATACTATCAAGAAAAAATTCAAATTGCATGCTATCCATTTTACCGGTTTGCATATATTCTTAAACTCCCTCAAAACACTTTAGGATGACTTCCTTGTTTTCTTAGCTACCGCCACTAAATTTTTTAACGCAGCTTTTGTTTCCGGCCAATCTCTTGTTTTTAATCCACAGTCCGGATTTATCCAGAAGTTTTCTTCTGAGAACACTCCCAGAGCTCTCTCTACAATCTTTGTCATATCTTTAACGTCCGGAATGGCCGGTGAGTGGATATCCCAGACACCCAGCCCTATCTGCCTTTTAAAATTTACATTCTGGAAATACTTTATAATATCGCCTTTACTTCTTGAGGCCTCAATAGTAATCACATCAAAATCCATTTTGAGAATATATTCAATAATCTCTCCGAATTCCGAATAGCACATATGGGTATGGATTTGTGTTTCAGGTTTTGCCCGAGAAGCTAAATTAAATGATTTTACTGCCCAATCAAAATAACTATCCCTGTTTCTTTTTTTAAGCGGCGCTTTTTCTCTAAAGGCCGGTTCATCAATCTGGGCAATCTTGATACCTGCTTTCTCGTAATCTCTTATCTCATCCTGCAAACATAGAGACAGCTGATAAGCAACCTCAGAAATTGGGATATCGTCCCTGACAAAACTCCAGGCAATTATAGTAACCGATCCTGTTAACATCCCCTTGACAGGTCTCTCGGTCAGACTCTGGGCAAAACTAATCTCATTAAGAGTCATAGGCTTTGGTCGTGAAATATCACCAAAAATTATCGGCGGCCTATAGCCCCTGGTGCCGTAAGAAATAATCCATCCATTTTTGGTGGTGGCAATCCCGTCCAATTCCTGGGCAAAAAATTCCACCATATCTGTCCTTTCAAATTCTCCATGCACTAATACATCCAAACCTAAATTTTCCTGAAGTATTATCAACTTAGTAATCTCTTCTTTAATAAAAGTCGTATATTCCCTTTCTGGAATTTTACCTGATTTAAAATCCGCTCTTTTTTTCCTGACTTCTTGAGTTTGGGGAAAACTGCCTATGGTAGTGGTAGGAAAAAGAGGAAGAGCTAAAATCTTCTTTTGCTTTTTAATCCGCTCATCATAAAAAACAGCCTTTTTAAAATCCTCGTCTTTTAGATTTTTAATTCTTTCCTGAACTTTGGGATTTGCGCCAAAGCCCGCAATTTCACCCTTATCTTTTATTTCTTGCTTCTTGCCTTCATAGACTTGAGCAATTAGCTTTAACTCAGCCAGTCTCTCTTCAGCAAAAGCAATCTTCTTTAATAACCTCTCATCTAATTGCTCGGTTTCTATTGTTATTGGTAAATGGTAAAGCGGCGCGGCATTGGAAATAACCAAATCTTCTGCATAGCGGGATAGCTCTCTTAAAAATTCCACCCTTTTGCTAATATTAACTCTCCAGACATTTCTACCGTTTACTATGCCGGCAATCAAGGTCTTCTCTTTCGGAAAACCATACTTTCTAATATTTGCTAAGTTTTCTTTGCCATTGACAAAATCCAGCCCTATTGCCTTTACGGGTAACTCATATAGATCCTGCAAAAAATCTACGGAGTCATAATAAGTAAAGAGGTTGATGTGAGGATTTTGAGAACCCAGCCGGTAGTAAATCTGCTTAATCCACTCAATTTCTTTTCTGGAAAGCTCCATTGCAAAGGCAGGTTCATCTATATGCACTTCAGGAAAATCTTTAATCAATTCAACATAGGCATCCGCCAAAGGTAAAAGATATTCCCCTAACCTCTCCGGATTAATTCCCCTGGACAATTTTAAAAAAGTGAAAGGTCCTATTAAATAAGGAATACCTTTCCGGTATAATTGCCCGGCCTCCCGGGGTTTATTCCAAACTGCCTTAAATTCGGAGGGGCTAAATGATTGGCTGAACCGGGGAATAAGATAATGATAATTAGTATTAAACCATTTGCTTAATCCCAGGGCATCCTTGCCCCTGCACAAATTGTAATATGCATCTAAATCTTTGCACTTATACAAACCCAGCATTAAAGCTGTATCCAGCATGTGATCGTAAAAGGTCATCTCCCCTGCCGGAAACTTATCTACATATCTTTCATAAGTTGTCAGTCTTTCCTTTTCCAGGCTGCCAATGCTTTCCCGAAGCTCTCCTTCCTTGATTTCTTTACTCCAGAAACTTTCTATAATTTTCTTATATTCCCTCTTTTTCCCCAATCTGGGAAAACCATAAGCGTAAGTTTGCATTAGCTTATTCTCCTTTTTTCACTTTTCCCGGTTCATTTCAAATCATAAGCACTATTATCAGGCGAAAGAAAACCGGTTCCGGGGGCCACCTTCTCCTTTTTACTGGTTTCAGAATAACATTCACGTACGGACTCCGCATGTCCGTCACAGTAAACCACGTTGGTATAACCCATATGCCGGTAACCCTGTGTTCCGGCGTATCTGCCGGCATTAGAAAAGTTGGCATCACCCGGATTAGGCCAGGGCGCCCGCATAAATTTGTTTGCTCCGCCCCCATATTCGCCATCCCCAAACAGGGCGCAAGTGGAAGGCGACTTTACATCAGTAGTCCGCGCCGGCTCCGGAATGCTTTCAAGATAGCCATGTCCAATATAGCTAGTATTATAGTTATAGCCGGTATAGGGATCACTAAGCCAATTAGCCGCACCTGTAAACGAGGGACATTGCTGAATTTTCATATCTCCTGCCTCCTGCCATAATATGCCGGGGATAACTTGTTTCTCGCCTGTGACTGTATCCGTTATAGTGGTAAAGTCCCAGGCATAAGTTGTGCAGAAGCGGGGGCGATCATAAAAAGACAAAGGGGGAGGATCAAACCAATAAGCCGGCGGATAATAACCATCGTAACTATTCGCATATACCTTTGCCGCAATGTGTATCTGGCGAAGATTAGAAAGGCAAACCACCCGCCTGGCCATTTCCCTGGTCTTGATTAATGCCGGCAACAACAGGGAAGATAAAACCGCTATTATGGTCATTACTACCAACAACTCTACGAGAGTAAAAGCTTTTCTCTTCCCGCTTTTTAACATTCGACCGGCTTTCCTTCCTGAGCCCTGGAAATAAAAAAAATCCTTAAGCTCTCTTTTCAGAACTTAAGGATTGCACCCTGGTTTACTTCATCCTTCCGCGAGGATAAAAACTATTTAACCAAATAGCTTCTATCATATTAGGCAGGTCTTCTGGCTATAGGATCTTCCTACTCTCCACACCTTCCCATTCCGACTATTGGAACAGTGGCTTTTCGTGGATTTCGTCCCCTTTCACAGTAGCGGGACTGCACCCGATTTGCACGGGTTTCCCTTTTCGTCCTGAAGATTCTTCAGGAACCTAATACGTTTAAACTAAATTAAAAATGCATAGTACGACATAAGTTTCAGAATGTCAAGAAAATTTTCTAAATTTTGACCGATTTTATCTCTCCCAATTTTTCTCTGTCAAATACAGTAATTTGAAATAAAGAGGGAAGGACAGCGTAGTGATAAGTAGGTTCAACGATAGTTGTTACACAGCAACTTTTTCTTCTATTTGTTGGTAATAGATATCGGGCAAATGTGCTGTCTTTTTTGCGTGTTCAATAGTCATGCTAACAAGATTGCCTTTTTCATCAATATCAATAGATACATTTTCCGATATTTCCCTGGTATTTTTTACCAAGTTTTCTGTAAATTCCACTAAAGCGGTATCAGTATCATTAAAATATTTTATTTTCATAGTTTACACCTCCTTAAATTCTCTATCAAAGAAAGCATTGTGAATTGTTTCTCCGTCTTCAAGTAATATAACACGCAAATATTTTCCTTCGTCTTCAATTTTTGCCCATTTTCTTATTCGCCTATCGGATTGTATTTCTGTTTTCACAGGATTCTTAATAGCAAAATCAATCCATTCATCTTTTATGCGTGCTCTGTCAGGCCTTTGTCTTGTATGGAGAAAATATTGCGTATATTTCATTTGTTCATTCTGTCCTGCTTAATATGTATTTTGTATTATACCACCTAAACAATCTATCAAACACCGTAATTACTACAATACTTGAGATTATTTATACTACTCTGCACTTTTTCTGTCAAACTCTATAATTTGAAATATAGCGGTAAGGAAAGTAAAATAACATCAAATATTCAAGATTCAAAATTTAAGATTTATTCAATGACCAAAACTAATCTTTAATAGAATTTATGTTTAATTTAGTTTCTCCATACAAACCCAAAGGTGACCAACCGAAAGCCATCGAAAAATTAACTGACGGCTTGAAACGCGGTTATAAGGAGCAAACACTTCTTGGCGTCACAGGTTCGGGGAAAACATTCACTGTTGCCAACGTCATAGCCAACATAAATAAACCTACGCTCGTAATATCGCACAACAAGACATTGGCGGCGCAACTCTACTCGGAATTCAAGCAATTTTTCCCAAATAATGCCGTTGAATATTTTGTTAGTTATTACGACTATTATCAACCTGAAGCATATCTTCCGATGAAAGATTTATATATCGAAAAAGACTCTTCCATAAACGAGGATATTGACAGGTTGAGATTGAAAGCGACTTCAAGCCTATTCTCAAGAGACGATGTGATTATCGTTGCCAGTGTCTCTTGTATTTACGGGCTTGGCTCGCCGGAAGAATGGCAAAACATGGCTCTGGTATTAGAGAAAAATAAAAAATATAAACGCGAACATATACTTGAACGGCTTATTCAAATGCAATACGAAAGAAACGACATAAATTTCAAAAGAGGCACTTTCAGGGTAAGAGGCGACACAATAGAGGTTTTCCCCGCCTATGAAGAAACCGCTTTAAAGCTCGAAATGTGGGGTGATAAGATTGAAAGAATGAAAGAAATCAACCATTTAACAAATCATACTGTCAGAGAAATAGACAAGATAATGCTCTATCCCGCAAAACATTTTGTTGCCAGTCAGGACAATTTGAATGTCGCAATCAAAACAATAAAAACAGAACTTAAAACTCGTCTTACCGAGTTGAACAAACAACATAAACTCCTTGAAGCCCAGCGGCTTGAAACACGTACAAACTATGATATGGAAATGCTTCAGGAATTAGGCCATTGTCAGGGAATAGAAAACTATTCACGGCATCTTTCTTTAAGAAAACCCGAGGGGAAACCTTATACTTTAATTGATTATTTCCCAAAAGATTTTCTTTTAATAATAGACGAATCACATGTTACGGTTCCCCAAATCCGCGGTATGTATAACGGAGATAGAGCCCGCAAGGAAACGCTTGTAGAATATGGTTTCCGTCTGCCTTCGGCTTTAGATAACAGGCCATTAAGATTCGAAGAATTTGAGAGGATAATGAATAAGACAATTTTTTTATCGGCAACACCTTCGCCATTTGAACTGGAAAGAAGTAAACAAGTTGTTGAACAAATCATAAGACCCACCGGTTTAGTAGACCCGAAAATAACGATTAAACCCACAAAACACCAGATAGATGATTTACTTGAAAGGATAAGACAGAGGGCAGAAAAACACGAAAGAATTCTTGTTACGACGCTGACTAAAAGAATGTCAGAAGAATTGGCGGAATATCTTTCTGAGAAGGGTGTAAAAGTAAGATATCTTCACTCGGAAATAGAAACAATAGAAAGAGTTGAAATATTAAGCGGTTTAAGAAAAGGCGACTTTGATTGTCTTGTAGGAATAAATCTTTTAAGAGAGGGTCTTGATCTGCCCGAAGTCTCTCTGGTTGCAATTCTTGATGCCGACAAAGAGGGTCTCTTTAGGTCTGAAACATCACTAATCCAAGTTATGGGCCGATGCGCAAGGAATGTGGGAGGTGAAGTGGTAATGTATGCCGATGAGATGACTAATTCAATGCAGAAAGCTATAAAGGAAACCGTCAGAAGAAGAAAAATTCAGATGGATTATAATAAAAAACACAATATAACACCCAAAACAATAAAGAGAAAAGTCGTTGATCTTTTGAAACGGGAAATAAAGACAAAGACAGAAAGTCTGCACCTTATTTCTTTAGTAAGGGAAAAAGGGATAAGATATACAATTGAAGATGAATCTTTAATCGCAGAACTTGAAACTGAAATGCTTAAATCTGCCAAAGAACTGGAATTCGAAAAAGCCGCTATAATAAGGGATGAGATAAAGAGGATGAAAGAAACAATGAAAAAAAATTCCTAATTTCCAATTTCTAATAACTAATGATAAATATACAAATCAAAAAATCAGAAAAAACTTAGTATCTTTTATTAAGAATTGGAAATTAAACATCAGTAATTTGTTTTGGAATTGGAAATTCCTACTCGCTCACAGTTTAAGAACATTATGAAAAAAATATTATCTTTTACATTATTACTATCGCTTCTTTTATTAGGCGGTTGCGTTTCAGGATCGCGTCCTCCAATAAAGGGAAGCAGACAAGCTACAATCGCAATGACAGTTACCGCATATTGTCCCTGCGGTAAATGTTGCGGCTATAAGAGAGGATTTTTTGGGATACCCATTTACACTAGTGGGCCCTTAAAAGGAAAAGTAAAAAAAGTAGGGATAACAGCTGACGGAACAAAAGCAAGAAAAGGAACGATTGCCGCAGATACTTCAATTTATCCTTTTGGAACTCACATGTATGTTCCGGGGTATGGGTGGGGCGTTGTTCACGATGTAGGCGGTGCTATTAAGGGAAACCACATCGATGTATTCTTCCCGAAACATCAACAGGCATTAAACTGGGGAAGAAAGCAATTAAAAGTGAAAGTTATTTGGAAATAGTGCTTAGTATGTCATTGCGAGTCCGAATATTACGAGGGTACGGTAATCTCATTTCTTGAGATTGCTTCGGTCGTTTTCACTCCCTCGCAATGACAATAGAAACTTTTTCGCAATTTTATATATTCCCGGTAATTTACTTTCTCTTGGACCTGCTATATTTAAAATATTAATATGGTTTTTAAAAATCCAATCATGGACAATAAGTTTATTACCAAAAGCAACCACGCCTTTCACATCTTCTTTGTATTTCTGTTGAACCCCGTACCCAACGTGGTTCGGGGTCAAATCTACAATAAGATAAGGTTTTTTATGTTTTTCAGCGTATTCAACTGTAAGAGCCGTTCCGCCTGTAAGTTTCCCCGAATTCAAAACAAGTGTTCCGTCGGAATCACAAACATTCCTTTCAGTTCTAACCTCATAACTTGAAGATTCCGTTTCTTTTAAAGGATAACGTTTGGGTATAATTCCATCTTCTGCAATACGCCCCTTAGGACACCATCCGCCGCAGACAATCTTGCACTTCAAAGCGACATCAAGTGCGGCTCTGTCGACACCTGTTTGTCCACCTGAAACAATTTTTTTTAAAGTTCGTTTTATATGCAATTTAAAACTGCCTCACCTACTCTGTTTATTATACTCACCCTGAAGGGATTATCGTTTATCTGCCAATAAATTCAATGCAATATCTACTAAAGCCTCTTGTTGCATTCACTCCATTAGAAAAATGTTTTTTAACGGGGGTTCATTTATGGGTTAATACCCGTGAGCGGATAATGATAAACGATAAAAAATAAGAAAGGATTCCAAATGTTATCCCAACAACTGCCCCACCCAAAAACAAAACTCCTACAGCGCTGCTCAGCATTTTAATATTGAAATGTTTAAAAAATTCCATCGTAAAAACCACCGGTATCCTTAAAATTTTAGCCCCCACCCAATAATCAAAAAAATACACAAAAGGAACTACGGGGATAAAAGAAAATACGGTACTTGCGGCGAATACCGCTATGATGTTGACCTTCTTATAAAAACTTCCTATTAACACCACAATCGCGGTTTTAAATCCTTGTAACGGCAACACTCCCAAAAAAGCGCCAAACCCTATCCCAAGAGATATCTCGTGAGGACTTTTACGCGAAAATGTTTCTTTCTTAAGTTTTTCAAAAAGGTCTCTTGCTTTTTTATTTGCCATACATCAGATTCTTGTCTTAACAAAACTCTACGCGTATTTTTTGTTTGTTTTTATTACGCGGCAAAAATAATCAGCAATCCAATCAGCACAACAACTCCGCCCATAATACGAATAAACATCTCATTCCTGCCTTCAATCCAGTCAATAAACGTCTTTATATGCTTCACCTTAAGCGTAAGAGCAAGAACACCGCTTATAAGAGTAATAATACCTAACACCGCCACAACAACAGACCATCTGCATTGTGAAGCTGCCAGTAAAAAAATAACGGCAATTGCCAATCTTATAATTCCTACAATACGAATTCTCTTAGTTATTTTAAAGAAAGGTAAAAACTTCATCACCTTCTGCGGTATTGAACTTAACAGCATTCCAACAACAGCCATAATCACACCCAGCACCTTGATAATTATCAATAACCATCCCATATCTCATCCCTCCTTTTTTTATAAATAGCATTCGCTCTTCTCAATTTTCCTCCATTTTTGCATTCTCTTTACCAGTAGCCATCAGGTCGCATTTCCATTGCCCATCTTTCTCCTTCATTATAAATACACTTTCTACCACAGTGTCTTCTTTTAGTTTAACCGTAACCTTGACTGTACCATCATATCTACCTTCAGCATTAAGAACTTCGTAATCAAAATCTCTTTTCCTCAAGTTTGCGTTTGCCTTCAGCTGAGCTTTCATGTCCTCAAGAGTAAAATCAGCACCTCCTATACTTGCCCACATATCCAACTCAGCAACTACTTTCTCATAATCTAAGTATTGTATAACTCGGTCTGTATCCTTTTTTTTTATAGCCTCAAGTAAAGATTCAACAGCAACTCTAGCAGCTTCTTCCCTTCTACCGGTTAAAAGATCCATTATCAGAACAGCTGCAATTACTATACATAGGATAACAATTAATGTTTTCATTCTTTGCTCCTTAAATTAGAAATTATCAATACATATTTTACCTATAAAAGAATAGGATTTCTAATGGCAAAGATTGTTTACTCTCAAAATATCCTATCCCTCAATAATCAGTAAATGCCCGTTTTCTTTTAACCATTTCCTTTTCCGTTTGTAATCGCCATGGATTGTCTTCACCTTGTCCCAAAACTTTTTGGAATGATTCTTTTCTTTTAAGTGGAATAATTCGTGGACAACCACATAAT
This sequence comes from bacterium, assembly GCA_023135785.1. Lineage (NCBI taxonomy): Bacteria > bacterium. The sequence goes on along the minus strand of JAGLSL010000034.1, from coordinate 20,413 downwards.
CTATAATGTGATGCGGAGCCATAACCAATCTCCAGTTAATATGGATATTACCCTCGCCGTTACAGGACCCCCATCGTCGCTTAGCGTTAGATAATGCGAACTTGCTATATTTATATCCCAACAATTCAGAATAAAAATCCAACCTTTCCTTTATTTTCAAATACGCCTGTTTCTTATACCAATCTATAAACAACCTCTGCGCCGATGAAAGATGCTTCCTTATCAGCCGAAATTCTTTATCAAAAGAAAGCGGATTTGCTGCAGTTTCCAAAATAATAAGAGGATAACTTTTACCTAAATATAAAAATTCTTCTCTTTCTGAAAATTTTCGGGGGAATGTTTGAAGACGTCTTTCTCTTGCAATCTTTTGCTTGGATGTGATCCAATCCTTTTTTTCAAATATAATTTTCCTGATATCATTCAAAGAAACGCCATATGGCGAGCGAACAATTAAAGAAGCGTCGCCGGAAATTTCCAAACCCAAAGTTTTGCGTCTTGAACGGATTATTTTATCTATCTTAACCGTAACGGACATTTTTATGATTATACCTGCTTTTGAACTTCTTGTCAGGAATATCTCGCCTTTTATATATCGCGCTTGTTATCGTTATTTAGTATAATAAAAAGACTTAAAAGGAGGAGACGGCAAATGTTAGGATATTTAATTCTGCTTTTTACATTAATCCCGATTATAGAACTTGCTCTATTAATAGAAATCGGCAAGCATATCGGTGTTATTTATACTCTGATAATTGTAATAGTAACAGGAGTGCTGGGCGCATTCCTTGCAAGAGAACAAGGTTTTAAAACACTCAAGAAAATAGAAACAGAAGTAAATAGCGGCATAATGCCCGGCGAAGAGATAATTGACGGAGTAATAATACTTTGCGGAGGGATGCTACTACTTACCCCAGGATTGTTAACTGATGCTGTCGGCTTCTTAGCCCTCATCCCTGTTACCAGAGCATTTATAAAGAAAGAGCTTAAGAAAAAGATTCAAAAGATAATGGATGATGGCAGAGTTATTACGATAACTTCATTTAAATCAAACAATTAAGATTTTTAAAAAATTCTCACCTGTGTTTCTTTATATTTTTTACTATTCCAAGCACTAAATTAGAAAAAAGACAGGAAGATATATTTTCGTGATCTTTCGTTTCTATTAAATTTTCTTTAACCAGATAAGTTAGATTGCGAATAGAATTTGTCTTCGTTAAGCGACACAGTTTTTGACATTTTTCGTTGTCAATACTTCCTTTTAGGAAAATATAGCCGATAATTTTTTCTTGACAGTCGTTGAGTTTGCAAGAATTTAGTTGCTCTATTAATAATTCCAATTGGATAATATTTTCGGCTTTTTCTCTAATTTTAGATATTTGAAATTGCAATCCTTTTACAAAATATTCAAGCCATAAGGTCAAATCCATATCGTTTTGGCTGACAGAACGAATAGCTTCATAGTAGGCGGGTCTATCTTTGTCATAATATTCCGATATACTAAAAAGCTGTTTAAAATCATATCCTTTTTTGTAAAGGATTAGGGTGGCAAGCAGTCGAGCTGTTCTGCCATTGCCATCAATAAAAGGGTGAATGTTAACAAGCTGGATTTGGGCTATGCCTGCAATAAAAACAGGCGATAGAAACTCTCTCTTTTTATTAAGCCACATTACGAATTCTTTCATTAATTGTGGTACTTCCGAAGAAGGCGGCGGAGTATAGATAATTTCCTGTGTTTTTAGGTTCACCACATAATTCTGGACTTTACGATAATTCCCCGGCTCGGCTTGGTTATTCCTTATATCTTTTACACTTATTCTATGAAGTTCTCTGATTAGTTGTTCTGTAATAGGGGCATCTGTGTTTATGTGTTTGCGAATAAGGATTAAAGCTTCTCTATAGTTGAGTAGTTCTTGTTTGTCTCCAGAATTTACATCTTTAACGGGTATATCTTCTAATATATCTTTTGACTCGTCTAAAGTCAGCTCCGTTCCCTCAATATGTGTAGAGTAATGAGATTCAAGCATAAGAACTTCATTTTGCATATCTAACAGCTGATTTTTTTTTGCCTTAACTGCGTCTAGAAAACCCCTTACTCTTTCTATTTCTATAATTGCGTGGTTAACTTTCGGCAAGATACTGAATTCAAAAGTGAATGACATTTTAGTTTATGGTTTATAATCTTTAGTCGTCAGTTTTCTCTTCATGCTTAACACTTAAACTTAGAGCTTTACCTATCGTTTCTTGAGTTGTTTTATTAAAGCAGGAATTATTTCGAAGAGATCACCGACTATACCATAGGTTGCAATGTCAAAGATGGGAGCTTCGGGGTCTTTGTTGATTGCTATTATTATATCTGATGAACGCATGCCTACTTGGTGTTGAATAGCGCCTGAAATGCCGCAAGCAATATAGAGTTTGGATTGAACAGTTTTGCCCGTTTGTCCGACTTGATGATAAGAAGGAATCCATCCCGCGTCAACAGTTGCTCTTGATGCGCCAACTGCGCCGCCTAAAATCTTTGCAAGTTCTTGTATAAGAACAAAGTTTTCTTTTTTACCTATTCCTCTTCCGCCAGAAACAATTATATCTGCCTCCTGTAAATCAACTACATCTTTTTCTTCTCTTATGGTTTGCAGTATTTTTGTAAGTTGGTCTTTTGCATCAAGCAAGGGGGTTATCGTTATTATTTCGCCTTTTCTTGTTTTGTCCAATTCGGGTTTCTTCATTACTTTTGGACGAACTGTAGCCATCTGCGGTCTCATTGCGGGAGTTATGATCGTAGCCATTATGTTTCCGCCGAAAGCCGGGCGTGTTTGGAGCAAGAGTTTTTTATCAATATCTACATCAAGTTCTGTGCAATCGGCTGTAAGTCCCGTATTGAGACGTCCTGCAATGCGAGGAGCTAATGACCTACCTAACGAGGTTGCTCCAAAAAGGATAACTTCAGGTTTTTCTCTTTCTGCCAAATCGGAGAATGCTTTAGTTAAAAATCCTATTTCGGCTGTATTTAATTTTGAATCTTTTATTATAAAAACTTTATCTGCACCATAATAAATAAGTTTTTGAGCATCGTCTTGGGAATGATCGCCAGCAAGAACTGATACCAACTCAACACCTAATTTGTTTGCTATATCTCTGCCGCAGGATAAGAGTTCTATACCTACACCATGAAGCGCATCGCCTTTTCTTTCGGCAAACACCCAAACGCCTTTATATCCTTCTTTTGCTTTTTTTTCTTCTTTTGTAATAACGATAGCGTTAAATTTACATGCGTCTACGCAGACACCGCAAAATGTGCAGTTTGGAAGGATTACAGCTTTCCCGCCACTACTACTCTGGCGGGCTTGCCCGCCTTCGTAGTAATGGCGGGCAGGTTTATCTTTGATTTCGATTGCATTAACGGGGCAGACACTAAGACACAATCTACAGCCTGTGCATTTGTCATTTATAACTTTGATGCTCATCTTCAAGATATAAAAAGTCAGAGGTCAGAAATCAGACTACAGATTTTTCTTGTCGTTTATTTTCTGTCTTCTTATCGTCTGTCTTCTGTCGTCTGTTTTCTGTCGTCTGTAATCAGCTGCACCATTACTACTTTAGCTCCATCACCTTTTCGAATACCCACTCTAAACAATCTAAGATACCCGCCTGTACGATTAGCCAATTTTGGCAAGATTTCTTGAAAAAAGTTTATGGAAACCGTGTCTTTGGTAATATGCGATGAAACTTTTCTGCGGGAAGCTAAATCACTCTTTTTCGCTTTTTCTATAAGACTATTGCCAACTCTCACTAATTCTTTGCCTCTTATTTCTGTCGTTTTTACTTCACCGTAAGCAAGAAGCGAGGTGAATAAATTTTTTAAAACAGATTTTCTTCGAGACGCCTTCATCCCAAGTTTTCTTTTTTTATTAATATGTCTCATTTTTTGTGATTAGTGTTATTTTTCTTTTGTTTGTTTAAACGAAAGCCCAAGTTTAGCAACCAAATCACCCAATTCGTCAAGAGATTTTTTGCCAAAATTCTTAATCTGCATCAATTCTTCTTCATTTCTTTTCACTAAATCGTTCAAAGTCTTTAGGTTCCCAACTTTCAAACAATTCATTGAACGAACTGAGAGATCAAACTCAGAAAGATTTCTAGATAACAATCCTTTTTTATCTTCTTTTTTAGTTTCTTTTAGAATTTCTTCTTCTATCTCTTCTTTGACATCTTTTTTCTCTAAAACATTCAAAATGAATTCGTAGTGCTTAATCAAAACTTCCGTTGCATACTCTAATGCTTTATCTGGAGTTATCGTTCCGTTTGTCCTGATTTCCAAGGCTAGTTTTTCATAGTCTATTCTATCTCCTACACGCGTGTTTTCCACTTTAAAATCTACTTTTTGGACAGGAGAAAACAGCGCATCGACAGCTATAGTTCCTTTCGGCACATCTGCATCAACAGGCATTTTTTTAGCTTGTATGTAACTCTTACCTCTTTCAACTTGAATACTTATCTTTAAACTTTTGCCTTTACTCAATGTAGCAATATGAAGATGTGGATTGAGTATTTCCACATCTTTGTCAGTCTTTACATCTCCGGCTCTTACTTCTCCTTCGCCTTGAACATCAAGTAAAAGTTCTTTTTTACCGCCTTCTTCATCATGAATTTTTATTATTGTCTGTTTAAGGTTAGCAATAAGTTGGGGGACATCTTCTAAAACACCCGGTATGCTTGAAAATTCGTGTTTGACACCTTCTATGTTGACAGAAGTTATAGCTGCACCCGGAATACAAAACAGAAGCATTCGCCTTAAAGAATTACCCAGCGTTGTAGCAAATCCTCTTTCAAGAGAATATACGAAAACTTTTCCATACGATTCGGTCAATGTTTCCCATTCTAATTTTTCCGGCATAATTAGAAACTTAATCTTGTTATTTTCTTCCATAGCTTTCTATCCCCTTTTTAAACCGTTATAAAAATCTTTTGATCAATGAAATAATAGATTAACGAGAATAAAATTCGACAATCAAATTCTCCTCCACAGGAACAGAAATTTCTTCTCGTTTGGGATCCCTTAATACCTTGCCTTCTAATTTTTTTCTATCGGAGGAAAGCCATAGAGGAACTCCCATCTCTGCTTCAGTTGATATAGTCTTCTTTAATTTTTCTTGTTTGGCAGAATCTAATTTAATTACTTCTCCCTCTTTTACAAGATATGAAGGAATGTTAACCTTCCTTTTGCCAACAATGAAAAATTTATGACCTACAAGCTGCCTTGCATGCGCTCTTGAATTTGCAAAACCCATTTTAAAAATAACATTATCAAGCCGTCTTTCCAAAAGGGTCAAGAATACTTCACCAGTATTACCTTTTTTCTTGGAAGCGACATCAAAAATTATTCTAAAACTTTTTTCCGAAAGACCGTAAATTCTTCTTAGTTTCTGTTTTTCCGCAAGCCTGATTCCATAATCCGACAGTTTAGTCCTTCTTCTTCGGGAAGTAGTTCTTCTGGTTCTACTTTTTTTATAGGATTTTTCTGCTTTGCGTGCAATAATACATGTAGCTGTATTGCATTTGGATCCTTTTAAAAATAACTTTTCTTCTGCCTTCTTGCATAATTTACAACTAGGTCCACTGTATCTCATTTTACACTCTTCTCCTCTTAGGCGGTCTGCATCCATTATGCGGGATAGGGGTTACATCTCTTATAAGTGTTATCGTAAGCCCTGCAGATTCCAAAGACCTTATAGCCGCTTCTCTTCCTGCCCCAGGTCCTTTAATATAAACACTTACTTCTTTCATGCCAAATGTCAAAGCTTTTTTGCCCGCAATATCTGCGGCACGTGAAGCCGCAAAAGGGGTAGATTTTTTTGTGCCTTTAAATCCGACTGCCCCGGAAGAAGAAGAAACAATAGTATTCCCTTGCGAATCAGCAATTGTTACCAGTGTGTTGTTGAAAGTCGATTTTATATGAACAACGCCTTTGGAAATCTTTAAATTCTTTCTTTTTTTCTTGCCCTTGCTAATAGTCGTTTTAATCTCTTCGACTATTTTACCTTCGTCAACCGGTTTTTCTTCAGCAACAACTTTAGGATCTTTGGCTTGTTCAACTTTTTGATTTGCCTCAACCTTTTTTTTCTCTTCAGTTTTTTTCTGCTTTTCGGTCAATTTTTCTTTCTTCTCTTTTTCTGGTTTTGGATCTGCCATAGTTTTACCTTTTTAGTTATCCCTTTTTATCTGATCCTGACATTCTTTCTCTCACTTTTTTCCTTAAAACACCAACAGTCTTCTTTGGGCCTTTTCTTGTGCGTGCATTGCAAGATGTTCTTTGTCCGCGAACAGGTAATCCCACTTTATGTCTATATCCTCTATACGTTCCTATGCTTGAAAGTTCTCTTATGTTATCTGTGATTTCCTGTTTCAATGCCCCTTCAACCTTAAAGTTAGATTGAATTGCTGCGGCTATTTTACTTAATTCCTCTCCACTTAGTTCTTTTATTTTTTTGTCGGGATCTATGCCTGTAGAACTTAATATAAACATAGCCCTAGCAGGCCCTATTCCATAAATATACCTGAGCGATATTTTGCTTTTTTTTCCATCCGGTATTTCAACACCCATAATTCTTGCCATGGTTATTTCTGCCTTTGTTTATGCGCAGGATTAGAACAAATTATATGAAGACGTCCTCTTCTTCTTATAAGTTTACATTTCCCGCATATTTTTTTAACTGAAACTCTTACTTTCATGAACCTCTCCTCACTTCGTTCGTCAATCTGATCATTTTATATCAGTATAAATTATCTACTGTGCCTATATGTTATTCTGCCTCTTGTTAAATCATAAGGAGAAAGTTCAACTGTAACTTCGTCTCCCGTCAAAATTCGTATAAAATGCACTCTCATTTTTCCAGAAATATGGGCCAAAATCTTATGTCCATTCTCAAGCTCTACTCTGAAGTATGCATTAGGCAAAGATTCTACAATCCTGCCTTTAACTTGTATTTTCTCTTTTTTAGCCATTCTAAACCTGTTATTCTATCATAAGTGGCTTCTTTATTTCCACCAGCATCTATATTTTCTAGTATATTTTTTTCGTCATAATATTTTACCAATTCTTCAGTCTGCTCCCTATAAGTATTAAGTCGCTCTTTTATCGTCTGAGGTTTATCATCTTCTCTTTGGTAAAGTTTCCCATTACAAACATCGCATATGCCCTCTTTTTGGGAAGGCATATTTTTAAGATGATAAATCTTGCCACATTGAGCGCAAATACGCCTACCTGAAATACGAGAAATTACAGTTTCCTCATTTACCCGTAAATTCAGCACTATATCTATTTTTATGCCTGCATCCTCTAGTTTTTTGACCTGCACTAAATTTCTCGGAAAGCCATCCAATACAAAAGCATCCGCATTAATTTTTTCTTTCATTAATTCTATGATTATTTCATCCGGAACAAGCACGCCTTTTTCCATAAACGATTTAGCCTCTATCCCAAGCGGATTATTTGCTTTTATCGCATTTCTTAAAACATCTCCGCTTGAAAGATGAACAATATCAAAATCTTCCTGCAACATTTCGGCTATCGTACCTTTTCCTGCGCCCGGAGGCCCCATTATTAATATCTTCATATCTTTAAATCAAACATTAAATATCAAATAGTAAAATTGCATATTAAAAATCAAAAATTTCTATAGTCCTTTAAAACTTTGCGTTTTGAATTTTAAATTGTTTATTTAATATCTACTCTTCATCTTGCCTTTTTGAATAAATCCACTGTATTGGCGCATCAATAAATGTGATTCCAATTGTCCCATTGTATCCAGTGCAACACCTACAACAATGAGTAACGACGTTCCTCCAAAATAAAAAGGGAGACTAAGTTTGCGTTCAAGAATCATCGGAAGCAACGCTATCGCTGCAAGAAACAATCCTCCAGGAAGCGCAATTCTTGACATTATCCGTTCAAAATAATCAGCCGTAGTTCTACCGGGCTTTATCCCCGGAACAAATCCGCCCTGTTTTTTTATATTATCAGCCATATCATTAGGATTAAAAGTCATAGCAGTATAAAAATATGTAAAGAAAATTATTAAAAGCGCATAAACAAACATTCCTAAAGGATTTCTTAATGAGAAAAGAGATAAAATTTCTGTAAATTTAGATTCAGTACCGCGAAGAAAAAATGTGCTTATAGTTTCAGGGAACTGCATTATGGAAACCGCAAATATTATGGGAATAACTCCTGCCTGATTTACTCTTAAAGGAACATAAGTGGATTGCCCTCCATATATTTTTCTACCTATAACTCTTTTTGCGTATTGAACAGGAATTCGTCTTTGAGCTTGAGTTATTAATACTATCCCTGCAACTATTGCTACCGCAAAGATTACAACGAAAATCAATAAAGGAATACCCATTTGCTTGTTTTTTACAAGTGTGAGAGTCTTAAGGACATCGCTTGGAGAACGCGCTAATATACCCGCGAAAATTATTAAAGAAATACCATTACCTATACCCTTTTCGGAAATTTGTTCCCCAATCCACATTATAAAAGTAGTTCCCGCAGTCATTGTTATGATGGTCATTATCCTAAACGCCCATCCTGGAGAATCAACCATAACAATTCCTCCAAAATTGCCCGGCATCTCGAGCACTTTTGCAATCCCCAAAGACTGTACTAACGCAATCAGAATAGTACCGTAGCGAGTAAACTGCACTATTTTTCTTCTTCCTTCTTCGCCTTCTTCTTTTGAAATTTTTTCCAGATAGGGAACAACCGGAACCAACATCTGAATGATAATGGAAGCGGTGATATAGGGCATTATACCCAAAGCAAATACTGAAGCTTGGCTCAAAGCCCCGCCGGCAAATAGATCCCACATTCCAAAAAGAGTTCCCTTCATTTTCTCAAAAAAATCTGCTAAAGATGCGCTATTTATTCCAGGAGTAGGGACATGTATTCCCATTCTATAAAGAGCAAGAAAACCTAAAGTCGCAAATATCCGTCTTGATAATTCCGGAATCTTAAAAATATCTCTTAATCCACCAAGATTTACAGCCATTTTTTAGTTTTTATGTTAAGGATACAGATGAAAAGGTTCTATTTGTCCTTCTTCTTCCCTTTTGTTTTTGCCTTATCTTCACTTTTTAAAGATTTCTTCCTTTTTATAATTTTCGGCTCTATCTCTGTTTTTTCTTTACCTTTTGTCTTTTGCTCTTTTTCTGCTAAAGATTCTTTTACCGTTACTTTGTTTCTTTCCACTTCTTCTTTATCTATCTTGGGTTTGGATGTATAGGATACTATCTCTATAGCTTTGCCGCCTTTTTTAACTATTTCTTCTTTTGCTTTGCGACTGAATTTGTGGGCTTTTACGACAAGTGTTAGTTCAAGCGTCCCTTTTCCAAGAATTTTTATTTTTTCGTTTACTTTTTTGATAAGACCTTTTTTTCGTAAAATTTCCGGCGTTATCTCTTTCTCGTCTTTCAAACTATTAAGAGAACAAAGATTAACTTCCTGATATCTTTCTTTGTTTAAAGGAGTAAAACCTCTTTTAGGCAGTCTTCTGTATAAAGGCATTTGACCGCCTTCAAAACCAAGATAAGTGCCACGCCCCTTACGAGAGCCTTGTCCCTTCATCCCTTTTCCGCTGTAATTACCGCTTCCGGAAGAATTTCCTCTGCCCAATCTTTTTACTTTATGTTTTTCACCATAAGGAGGTAATAAATTATGTAATTTCATTTATTTTCAATCCTCATCTGATAACGTTCTATATCTTCTTTTATCTTTTGCAGTCCGTTTAAAGTCGCTTTTATTACATTGAGAGGATTATTGGAACCCAAGGACTTGGTAAGAATATCTTTAATGCCGGCAAGTTCCAAAACTGCTCTAGCAGGTGCTCCGGCAATGATACCGGTTCCTTTGAAAGCAGGTCTAAGAACTACTCTTGAGGCAATAAATTCCCCTACAACCGAAGCAGGTATTGTATTGTCTTTCATGGGAATCTCGACCATATTTTTTGTAGCTATTTTAATCCCTTTTCTTATGGCTTCCGCTACTTCGGGTGCCTTGCCTAAACCACACCCCACCTTGCCATTACCATCCCCCACCACCACAACTGCGCTGAAAGCTATTTTCCTTCCGCCTTTAGCTACTTTACCTACACGGTTTATATATACGACTTTCTCTTTGAACCCTACCTGTTCACTTCTTGATCTAAATTTTCCTTTAGTATGTTCCATAATTCCTCGCTTGTTCTATTTATATCCCGGCTTTCTTTAAACCTTCAGCCACAGCTTTTACTCTTCCATGATATCGATATCCGCTCCTGTCAAAAATGCCTTTTTTAATGCCTTTTTCTATGGCTTTTTTACCAGCTAATTCTCCGACAAAAACAGCAGCCTTAACATTAGAGCCATTAATTTTCCCCTCTTTACTCTCTTTAGAAAGAGAAGAGAAAGTCATCATGACCTTATTGTTCTCATCGTCTATCATATTAACATATATATTCTTATTGCTTCTAAAAACACATATTCGAGGACATAGGGAAGTCCCGTGTATTTTTGCCCTTGTTTTCCTATGTCTTCTTTCTCTCTTTATACGTTTTTCTTTAAGTTCTCTACTCATAATATTATCAGATGCCAGAAGACAGATGTCAGTCGTTTTTTCTGTTCTCTGTCGTCTGTTTTCTGTGTTTTTATCCTGCGCCAGCCGCCCCTGTTGCCGCTGTCTTACCTGGTTTCAATTTTATGTATTCCCCTTTATATCTTATTCCCTTACCTTTATAAGCATTAGGTGGACAAAACTTACGAATTTCGCAGGCCGCCTGACCTACTTCCTGCTTGTTTGGACTACTTACAATCACTTCAAAATTTTTTGCTTTTTTCACTTCCAATTTAACTATATCCGACGGCATATACTCAACCAGATGAGAAAAGCCGAGTTTCATAACTAATTTCTTGCCTTCCATCTTGGCAGAATAACCAACCCCTATTATCTCCAGTTCTTTTTGGAACCCATCAGAAACCCCTTTTATCATATTAGCAATTAGAGCTCGCGTAGTTCCATGAAGAGCGCGATTGAATTTTTCATCCGAAGAACGTTTGACAATAATTTCTTCCTTGTCCCTTGTAATATCCATTAGGGAAGAAAACTTTTCAGACAATTTGCCCTTTGGACCTTCAACCGAAACAATGTTTTGATTAATCTCGACTTTAACATTATTAGGTATAGCAACTGGCATTTTACCAATTCGTGACATTATTCATTCTCCTATTCTACGTAACACAAGATTTCTCCACCAATGCCTTTTGTTTTGCATTCATCTGACGTCATTATTCCTTTAGATGTTGACACAACCCATATTCTGTTTCCCTCTCTTAAAGGCATAGTGTCTTTTCCGACATAAACTTTTTTGCTTATTTTGCTTACTCTTTTTGCATCTCTGATAGCTGACTCACTGCCAAAATATTTTAATTTGATTGTTATATTGCTTTTTTTGCCTTCTTTTTTGCTAGCGTAATCCTCTATGAATCCTTCTTTCTTAAGCACTTCTAAAATACCCATCTTCATGTTAGAAAAAGCAATAACTATTTCAGCTCTGCGTGACAAAGAAGCATTTTTTAAAGCAACCACAAAATCTGCTATTGGATCAGTAATACTCATATTTTCTCCTTAACACATATTAAAAAATTAAGGTAATAATTAATATAGTCCGTTGTTTACCAACTAGATTTAGTCACTCCAGGAACTTGCCCCTTGTGAGCTAAATTTCGGAAACATATCCTGCAAAGACCAAATTTTCTTATAAAAGCTCTGGGTCTTCCACATAATTGACAACGATTATAAGAACGAACCTTAAATTTATTCTTATTTTTTGTCTTTTCTATTAACGCTTTTCTTGCCATATTATTTTAATTTTTAATCTTTTCTAAACGGCATTCCAAAAGATTCCAATAACGCATATCCTTCTTCATTTGTTTTTGCCGTAGTCACAAAACAAATATCCATTCCCATAACATGAGGAATTTGTTCATGAGCTATTTCTGGAAAAACTTGTTGCTCTTGCATTCCCATAGAATAGTTCCCTCTTCCATCAAAAGAGTTGGGATTAACACCTCTAAAATCTCTTATACGAGGCAGGACAAAAGAAATAAGCCTATCTAAAAATTCATACATATTATTTTTCCTTAAAGTAACTTTGCACCCTATAGGTTTTCCTTGTCTTAGTTTAAAACCCGAAACTGATATTTTAGCTACGGTAACAACCGGTTTCTGCCCACTTATTATTGAAAGAAGTTTTAACGCTTCGTCTAAGAATTTCTTGTCATCTTTGGCTTCCCCGACCCCCATATTTATGACTATCGCCTTTATTTTGGGAACCTGCAATAAATTAGCATATTTAAACTTCTCCATCATATATGGGACAACTTCTCCTTTATACTTATCTTTTAACCTGGGAACATATTTTTCTTCTGTCATTTCTATTTAACTCCATGCCTTTGGATAAAAAGACAAAGCTATCCTTTTTCTATTATTTCACCACACTTTTTACAGAAACGGCTTTTAGCACCGTCTTTTAACACTTTTACGCCGATTCTTACGCCTTTTGTGCATCTCTGGCAATAAATCATTACATTAGAACAGTTAATTGACTTCTCTAACTCTACAACTCCTCCTTGAGCGTTTTTTCGCGAAGGTTTAGTATGTTTTTTAGCAATATTTATACGTTCTAAAACTACTCTATTTTTTTTAGACAACACCACCTTAACCTTGGCAGTCTTACCTTTATCTTTGCCGGATATCACAAGAACAGTATCACCTTTTTTAATAGAAATACTCATATTTTTCTCTTTTATTTATACCACTTCGGGAGCAAGAGATACTATTTTTGTAAAATTTTTCTCTCTCAATTCTCTAGGAACAGGACCAAAAATACGTGTCCCTATTGGGTTATTAGTTTTATCAATCAACACTACCGAATTTCTGTCAAATCTTATATATGTCCCGTCATTTCGTTTTATTTCTTTTTTTACTCTTACAACAACAGCTCTCACAACTTCGCCTTTCTTAATACTACCGCCAACACCTATTTCTTTTACCGACGCTGTTATAATATCGCCAACAGTAGCAAATTTCTTTTTACCACTTAATACCTGAAAACAATAAACTCTTTTTGCTCCGGTATTGTCTGCAACGTCTAATCTAGAGGCTAAACCAATCATTTTGCACCTTTCTTCTTTGATTTCTTGCGTTTAGAAGTCTTTTTCTTAAGAACAGTTCCTAATGTGGACCTATCGGCCTTTATAATTTCGGCTACTTTCCATCGTTTGGTTTTTGATAAAGGTTTTGTTTCCACTATTCTGACTATGTTGCCTAATTTTGCCTTATTTTCAGAATTATGAGCTACAAATTTACTTTTTCTCTTTAGCGTCTTTTTATACATAGGATGAGACACTAAACTAACCGTTTCCACAATAACTGTGGACTGCATCTTATCAGATATAACCCTACCTTGTCTTTGTTTTCTCATTTTTTAATTGTCTTTCTTTTAGTATTGTATATATACGAGCAATATCTTTTTTTCTTTCTTTTACCTTTTTCATATTCCCTAATTGCCCTGTAATAAGTTGAGTTCTTAAATTAAAAAGCTCTATATAGAAAGAATTTCTCTTCGAGAGTAATTCTTCGTTAGAATATTGTTCAAATTCTACCTTCTTCATTGTGAAACTCCAAGTTTGTGACGAGAAACTATTTTAGTCTGAAATGGCAACTTATCACAAGCAACTTTTAAAGCTTTCATTGCAATATCTTCAGAAATTCCTTCAATTTCCAGTATTATTCTGCCAGGTTGAATCGGAGCAACCCACATTGCAACTTCTCCTTTTCCTTTTCCCATTCTTGTTTCCAATGGTTTTTTTGTAATCGGCTTATCCGTTGAAATTTTAAAAAATATTTTGCCGCCCTTCTTAATAGTTCGAGCTATAGCCAACCTTGCAGCTTCCATTTGTTTAGAAGTGATTATACCCACTTCAACAACTTTAATTCCATATTCGCCATGCGTCAACACGGTACCCCTTGAACTCTTACCTTTTATGCGGCCCTTATGTCTTTTTCTATATTTGATTCTTTTAGGAATAAGAGGCATGGATTATTTTCCCCCAACTTTGTCTATTTTTTCTTTGACGTTTTTATTTTTACTTACTTTTTGTTTTGGAAAGCTAGGTTTTTGCCTGCTTGCAGTTTTTTTCTCAGTAACAGGCACATTAGCAACAGCCTGCGTTTCAGAGGAAACTTTATTTTCAGTTACTTTGTCGGCTTTAACTCTTAAAAATTCCCCTTTATATACCCATACTTTAACACCTATAATTCCAAACATTGTCTTTGCCTCAATAAAACCATAATCGATAATAGCTCTTATTGTATGAAGCGGAACTTTTCCTTCTTTATACTCTTCGTCTCTGGCTATCTCATTGCCACCCAATCTACCTTTGCACTTAATTTTTATTCCTTTAGCGCCAGAGTCCATCGCCTGACTAATAGCTCTTTTCATTGCCCTTCTGTGAGGTATTCTCTTCTCTAATTGCAAAGCTATATTTTCAGCTACCAATTGAGCGTTTGAAGAAACACCTCTTACTTCTTTGACATTTAATACAACCTCTTTATTGTTTACCAATCCTTGTATCTGACCTCGTAATTTATCTACTTCCGTTCCACCTCTTCCAATTACTATGCCCGGCTTTGCGGTAAACACATCAATTACAACCTGTTCGGGAAGTCTGCCAATTTCAATTTTGGGAACACCTGCAAATCTTAATTTATCTTTTATCAAACTTCTTATTTTTATATCTTCATGCAACAATTTCGAATAATCTTTATCGGCATACCATTTAGACTCCCAATCTATTGTGACGCCAACACGAAAACCTTTAGGATTAACTTTTTGACCCATATTTATTTACCTTTTACTTTATCTTTTACTGCTTTTTTCTTATTGCTTTCTTTTACTTTAGGTTTACCTTCTACAACTATCGTTACATGCGATGTTCTTCTCTTGATAACTGAAGCTCCACCTCTCGCAGCAAAGCTTATTCTCTTCCCCCTTGAACCTTCATCAACCCTCACTTCTTTTACAATAAGAGAATCCTCATCTATAGAACTTTCTTTTTGTAAAACGTTAGCGATAGCGCTTTTTAAAACTTTTCCTAAAATACCCGCTCCTTTTTTATTTGTAAATTGTAATACCACCAAGGATTCATTCGCTTCTTTGCCTCTAATTAAAGAAACAACTTCCCTCAGTTTTATGGGCGATATTTTAGCAAAACTTAACACTGCTTTTCCAATCACTAAAAACTCCCTCTCAATTTAAACATCATTATCAAATTAATGGTGGATAATTATGTTGTCGTCGCAGATTTTTCAGTATGCGCACCGTGAGATCTAAAAGTTCTGGTATGAACAAACTCTCCAACTTTATAACCTACCATATTTTCCGTAACATAAAGATTGACGAAGGTTTTACCATTATGAACAGAAAGAGTCAACCCTACAAAGTCAGGAGTAAGCATAGAACTCCTACTCCAAGTCTTAATTGGCTTTCTGCTGTTCTCTCTCTTCGCTTTTTCTATTTTAGCAACCAATTTCAAGTCTACAAAAGCACCTTTTTTTACTGATCTACCCATTTTTTATTTCCTTCTTTTTACTATATATTTATTTGAAAGCTTCTTTTTGCGCGTCTTCTTTTCAAGTTTCCCCCAAGGAGTAGAAGGATGCCTTCCACCGGAACTTCTTCCCTCACCACCACCAAGAGGATGGTCTATCGGATTCATTGCAACACCTCTAACTCGGGGTCTTTTTCCCAAATGTCGATTTCTACCAGCTTTGCCTATCCTAATGGAAGAATGTTCAATATTCCCTACTTGCCCAATACATGCTTTGCAATCTATTCTAAATTTTCTTACTTCTCCCGACGGCAATTTTACATTAGCAAAATCACCTTCCTTAGCTAAAATTTGCGCATATGTTCCTGCGGCTCTTACCATTTGAGCACTCTTGTCTTTATTCAATTGGATATTATATATAAGCGTTCCAACGGGAATATTCTTTAACGGCAGAGAACTACCACTCGTTAAATTAGCATTTTCCCCATTTGATATTTCATCGCCAACTTTCAAACCCGCAGAAGCTATTATATATCTCTTATCGCCATCTATATATTTTATTAATGCAATACGACCAGTTCGATTAGGATCATATTCTATACTTGAAACTTTTCCTTTTACTCCTTCTTTTTTCATGCTGAAATCTATTGTTCTATAACGACGCTTACATCCCCCGCCTTTTCTTCTAACCGTTATACTGCCTTGGCGAGACCTCCCTGCTCTTCTTACATGTCCCTTTGTCAGGCTCTTCTCCGGTGACTTTTTCGTCAAGTCCTCAAAGGTTTGACTGACCATATTCCTTTGACCTGGAGTAACTGGTTTATGTGTTTTTAATCCCATATGTATCTCGCTTTGTTCGAATAGTTTATAGCTATAAACTATAGACTATCAACTATTTTTATATTTAACCCAATATATCTATTGATTGTCCCTTCTTTAAAGTAACTATTGCTTCCTTCCAAAACGGTGTTCTGCCTTCTTGTCTTAACCTGACTTTACGAGGTTTCGACTTTCTTACTTTAGTATTAATTTTTACTACCTTTACACTAAACATTTGCTCAATTGCCCGCTTAATTGCACTTTTGTTAGCTCTGGGGTCAACTCTAAAAGAATATTTATTATAAGATTCCATCTTAGCTGTTGTCTGTTCTGTTATTACTGGTTCTCTTATAATTTTAACTGATTCGGCTATCATTTTTTAAACTCTCTTTTCCAATAAAGGCAAAGAATTAAGCTCTAATATTAACCAATCACAAGACATTACGTCAAGAGCATTGAGTATTAATGGATTCTTTATTCTTATTTTTTTTAAATTATTTGTCGCTTTGATAACGGTTTCTGACGGCGAATTTATAATCACCATCATTTTTTTGCCTTTATCATTATCAACTTGAATTTTGCTTAAGATTTCATTAAAATTTTTTGATTTCCCTTCTTCCAAATTTATGCCTTCAATAACTTTTATCTTCCCTTCCCGCAACTTTAAGGAAAGAGTGGATTTTAAAGCAATACTTCTCTTCTTTTTGGGAATATGGCATACTACTTTTTTAGGCCGTGGACCAAATGTAACGCCGCCGCCTCTAAATAGAGGAGACCTAAGAGAAGCCGTCCTTGCTCTGCCGGTGCCTTTTTGCCTCCAAGGTTTTTTCCCGCCACCACGTACCTCACCTTTTGTTTTAGTAGATGCGGTATGGATTTTTATATTAGCCAAATACATATTCACTACTTCAGACACTAATTGAAGATTTGGTTGGAAGTTAAAAATAGAATCTTTCAACTCTATCTTTTTGACTATTTTACCTTCCATATCATAAACATCTACTTCAGACATTGTTGTTTCCTCTCGTCAATCTATTTTTCTACAGCTACAGGCTTATTCTCCGCCTGCGGCTGAGTTATTTGCAAATTAATGGGTGCGTTCAAATCCGAAAAAATAAATAAGGCAGAACCTCTTGATCCGGGAACAGAACCTTTAACCAACAAAATATTCTTTTCCAAGTCAATTCCTGCAACTGCTAATTTTTTTACGGTAATCTTTTCGTTTCCCGTTTTTCCGCCCATTTTCTTACCTTTAAATACTCTACCAGGATCTGTATGCTGACCAATAGACCCAGGGTGTCTGTGTTTTTTATGCGTTCCATGACTAGCAGGCATTCCCGCAAATCCCCATCTTTTCATAACACCCATAAAACCTTTACCTTTGGTCATCCCTTGGATATTTACAAATTTGGAATTTGAGAATATGTCCACTTTAATTTCATCACATTCTTTAAATTTACTTAAATCTTCTATCCTTATTTCTTCCAATATTTCCATTGGGTTTAACCCTATTTTTTTAAAATGACCAATATAAGGTTTGCTTGCTCTAGTTTCTTTTACTTCTCCAAAACCTAATTGTATAGCATCATACCCATCTTTTGCTTTTGTCTTTTTTTGAACAACCTTGCAAGGACCTGCTTCAATAACAGTAACAGGGATTACTTTCCCTTCCTCATTAAATATTTGGGTCATTCCTACTTTTTTACCAATTAGTCCTATCATTTTTCCTTATTAAGTTCTTGGTTACCTAACTATTAGTCTTTTTTTTGCTATAGCGCGCTATCCTCTAACGCTTACCTGCTTTTTTATATTTTTATCTCCACATGAACTCCAGCAGGAAGATTCAGTTTCATTAATGCGTCTGTAGTTTTCCTTGTGGGATCCACAATCTCAAATAATCTTTTGTGAATTCTAATTTCGAAAGATTCCATTGATCTCTTATCTACATGAGGAGATCTTAGCACAGTCCATTTTTCTATTTTTGTAGGCAAAGGAATTGGACCTACCATCCTAGCACCGGTCCTTTCGACCGTTCGGATAATCTCTTTAATTGATCCATCCAATATCCTATGATCGTACGCCTTGAGTTTCACTTTCATTCGTTGCCGATTTGTGTTTTTCTCTTTTTTCTTCGTCATAGTCTAATTCCTTATTTAATCACTTCACTAACAACACCTGCACCTACAGTATGACCGCCTTCTCTTATAGCAAATCTAAGTCCCTTCTCCATCGCTACAGGCGCTATCAATTTTACTTCCATCATCACGTTGTCGCCAGGCATTACCATTTCTACATCTTTGGGTAGTGCTGCTGTGCCGGTTACATCTGTTGTTCTAAAATAGAATTGTGGTCTGTAACCTGTAAAAAACGGTGTATGTCTACCACCTTCTTCTTTTGTCAAAATGTATGCTTGGCCTTTGAATTCGTTGTGTGGGGTTATACTGCCAGGCGCGGCTAGAACTTGACCTCTTACTACGTCAGCTTTTTCTACGCCTCTTAACAGTATGCCTACGTTATCACCGGCTTCGCCGTAGTCTAGTATTTTTCTGAACATTTCTACGCCTGTTGCCACTGTCTTTTTTATGTCTAAACTTAAGCCGACTATGTCGATTTCATCACCTGTCTTGATTTTGCCACGCTCTATTCTGCCGGTTACTACTGTACCTCTTCCGGTTATTGTAAATATGTCTTCTATTGCCATTAAAAATGGCTTGTCGGTTTCGCGTTTCGGAGTTGGTATGTATGAGTCGACTGCGTCTAATAGTTCGTATATGCTTTTGCAGTCTTCTCCTGCTACGTCAGATGCTTGTATGCATTTTAGTGCGCTGCCTTTTACTATCGGTATTTCATCGCCCGGAAATTCGTATTTCTTTAACAGGTCCCTTACTTCCAGTTCTACCAGTTCTAATAGTTCAGGGTCGGTTACTTGGTCTGTTTTGTTTAGAAATACTACTATTGAGGGTACACCTACTTGGCGCGCAAGTAGTATGTGTTCTCGTGTCTGGGGCATTGGACCGTCTGCCGCTGATACTACCAGTATTGCTCCGTCCATCTGTGCCGCGCCGGTTATCATGTTCTTGATGTAATCAGCATGACCCGGACAATCTATATGTGCATAATGGCGCTTTTCTGTTTCGTATTCCATGTGGGATATGTTTATTGTTAATCCTCGTTCTCTTTCTTCCGGCGCTTTGTCTATTTCGTCTACCGAGAATTCTTTGCTTGTCATACCTTTAGTTGACAATACTTTTGTTATTGCTGATGTTAGCGTCGTTTTGCCATGGTCTACGTGACCTATCGTTCCTATATTTATATGCGGTTTCTTTCTCTCGAATTTCTCTTTTGCCATTTCTTATTCCTCCCCCCTATTTAAAAAAAATTTAATTCCTTGTTATGTTTTTTTTCTGAGCTACTGACCGGGATCGAACCGGTGACCTCATCCTTACCAAGGATGCGCTCTGCCAACTGAGCTACAGTAGCAAAAAAAGCGTTTTATTATACTAAAATAATAATATATGTCAAGTTTTTAATTATGACTACACAAATAAATTGAATCCTCAATCTATATAAGAGCGGGTGAGCGGGATCGAACCGCCATAGACAGCTTGGAAGGCTGCGACACTACCATTGTGCTACACCCGCGCAACTAGTCGATAGTCTATAGTTTATGGTTAATAGTTTATCATTTCCTTTTCTCTTAATCTTTTACTATTAACTATATACCATCAACCATAAACTACTTTTAGTGGGGAGAGAAGGATTCGAACCCTCGAAGGCATAGCCAGCAGATTTACAGTCTGCCCTCGTTGACCGCTTGAGTACCCCTCCGGTACGCAAGCCGGGCATTGTCTAATTACACCGCCCTACTGTCAACAGCTAAACGACTGATTTTTGATATTAATGCTATCGCGGCTGTTTTCGCTGAAAGCCTTGTCCGAAGCGCTGTACAGCC